>CAKQTN010000141.1:0-3741 GCA_934276625.1 uncultured Haemophilus sp. | reverse complement strand
GTTGCTCTGGCTGTGATTGCTTATCTTATTTTAAAATAACAGGATGACCTTTTTTATGAATAAATTACTCTTAATTATTTCGAGTGCATTGCTGATCTCAGCTTGTACAGGAGAACCACAAAAACAAGATCCCGATGCATTACCTAATGGTATTATGCAACCCGTAGAAGGAACGGGAGCTGTTGCCGGTGGTAGCTTTATGCCGGAAATTGAAAAAAATTCGATGCCAAATCAAATGAAATAAATTTAATGTTAAAGGAAGAATAAATGAAAAAATCGTTTTTATTGCTCCCTGTGAGTATCGCTATTTTAACGGCTTGTAGTTCAAATAGCCCTGCGCCAATTGAAAATGTAGATGGCACACTTTCTCCGGGGGTAATGCAACCTGTTGATAATAATTCGAGCGGTACATGGCAGCCAGAAATTCAACAAAATACGATGCCAAATACCATGGGCAATAGCGTGCCAACGGGAACTCAAACACCACAACCAAGTTTCCAACCGACTTATCAACCGGTTCAACAACCTGCTGCAGCACAACCTAAACCAACGCCTGCTCCGGCACCAGTTCAACCGCAAACTAAAACGGTAACTAAAACGGTTTCTGATTGCACCAGCTCTGGCGCAATCAACGTGCCGCGTAATCCAAATACTAATGCACCGGATTACAGCCAAATTCAAAAAGGTTCATACAAAGGAAATACCTATAAAGTAAACAAAGGCGATACCATGTTCCTAATCGCTTACTTGACGGGTATGGACGTGAAAGATTTGGCAAGCATGAATAATATGAAAGAGCCTTATAGCTTAAGTGTGGGCCAAACGTTAAAAATTTCAAATTGTTCAACTAAAACGGTTACCACGACTGTACCAGTGAAAACTACCGCACCAGCTGCACCGGCAGTCCCTGCTGAACCAGAAGTGACTTATACACCAGGTGCAAACGGTACTCAAATTGGTTCTGATGGTACGGTAATTGGTCCAATTAAATCAGGTGTGGCAACAGGTGGCGCATCAACACCAGCGTTTACCAACAATACACCTAGCACACCGGTGACAACGACAACTCAAGTGGAAACCACAAACAATACTCCAGTTAATGCAAACGTTGTAGCACCAGTGGCATCGAATGTGGCATGGCAATGGCCAACACAAGGCAACGTGATCCAAGGTTTCTCTAACTCTGATGGTGGTAACAAAGGGATTGATATCAGTGGTTCTCGTGGACAAGCGGTTAAAGCTGCAGCGAGCGGTCGTGTTGTTTATGCGGGTAACGCATTACGTGGCTACGGAAACTTAATCATCATCAAACATAATGATGATTTCTTAAGTGCTTATGCACACAACGACAAAATCCTTGTGAGCGATCAACAAGAAGTGAAAGCGGGTCAAGAAATTGCGAAAATAGGTAGCACAGGAACCAATGCTGTGAAACTTCACTTCGAGATCCGTTATAAAGGTAAATCTGTCGATCCTGTCAGATACTTACCGAGAAGATAATCTTTTCTCATAAAAAAGTGCGGTTAAAAATGACCGCACTTTTTGTTATACTCTCAACAATTTTTTCTCAATGCTTAGAATCTAAGGTTAATTCAATGCGTACAAGTCAATATTTATTCTCAACATTAAAAGAAACCCCAGCTGAAGCGGCCATTGTGAGCCATCAATTGATGCTTCGCGCAGGGATGATTCGTCCTCTTGCTTCAGGTCTCTATAACTGGATGCCAACCGGCTGGCGTGTGCTCCGTAAAGTAGAAAAAATCATCCGTGAAGAAATGGATAAAAGCGGCGCACTTGAAATCAAAATGCCAGTCGTGCAACCAGCAGAATTATGGGAAGAATCAGGTCGTTGGGAACAATATGGCCCAGAATTACTTCGTTTTGAAGATCGTGGTAATCGTCACTTTGTATTAGGTCCAACACATGAAGAAGTGATTACGGATTTAGTTCGTCGCGAAGTGTCATCATACAGACAACTTCCGATCAATTTATACCAAATTCAAACTAAATTCCGTGATGAAGTGCGTCCTCGTTTCGGTGTTATGCGTTCACGTGAGTTTATCATGAAAGATGCGTATTCTTTCCATGCGGATCATGCGAGCTTGCAACAAACTTATGATGTGATGTACCAAACTTACAGCAATATTTTCAATCGCTTAGGTTTAGATTTCCGTGCAGTACAAGCGGATACGGGTTCTATCGGTGGTAGCGCCTCACATGAATTCCAAGTGTTAGCAAACAGCGGTGAAGATGATGTGATTTTCTCTACTGAATCAGATTACGCCGCAAACATTGAATTAGCCGAAGCGGTGGCGATTGGTGAACGTGCCGCGCCAACGAATGCAATGGAATTAGTTGATACGCCAAATGCAAAAACCATTGCTGAGTTGGTGGAACAATTCAATTTACCAATTGAGAAAACGGTTAAAACCTTAATCGTAAAAGGGGCAAGCGAAGAGCAACCGTTAGTGGCATTAGTGATTCGTGGTGACCATGAATTAAATGAAATTAAAGCAGAAAAATTACCTGAAGTGGCTTCACCATTTGAGTTTGCGGATGAAGCTGTTATCAAAGCAAAAATTGGTGCAGGTGTGGGTTCATTAGGCCCTGTTAATCTCAATATTCCAGTGATTATTGACCGTTCAGTGGCATTAGTGTCTGATTTCAGCGCGGGTGCAAACATTGATGGTAAACATTACTTCAATATCAACTGGGAACGTGATGTAGCGTTACCAAAAGTAGCGGATATTCGTAACGTGGTTGAAGGTGATCCAAGCCCAGATGGTAAAGGTACCTTATTGATCAAACGTGGTATCGAAGTGGGCCACATTTTCCAATTAGGTAAAAAATACTCAGAAGCGATGAATGCGACTGTTCAAGGTGAAGATGGTCGTCCAATGGTCGTAACCATGGGATGTTACGGTATTGGTGTAACGCGTGTGGTAGCTGCTGCGATTGAACAGCATTTTGACGAGCGCGGTATTGTATGGCCAACAGATGAAATTGCACCATTCACCGTAGCCGTTGTGCCAATGAATATGCATAAATCTGAAAGCGTTCAAGAATATGCCGAAGAATTGTACCGCACTTTACAAGCACAAGGCGTAGAAGTGATCTTTGATGACCGTAAAGAGCGCCCAGGTGTGATGTTTGCAGATATGGAACTTATCGGTGTGCCACACATGGTGGTAATTGGGGAGAAAAATCTCGCAAACGGCGAAATCGAATATAAAAATCGCCGTACCGGTGAAAAACAAATGATTGCAAAAGATCAGTTGTTAGATTTCTTAAAAGGACAAATTAAAGCTTAATTAAGTCTTTGATGGTGAAAAAAGGAGATTGAGGCATATCAATCTCCTTTTTCATTATTGATTAGTAATTGCTTGCAGTATTACCAGAAGCACCCGTTACAATGGCAATCCCTGCGCTTGCACCAATTCGTGTCGCACCAGCTTCAATCATGGCTAATGCGGTTTGAGTATCACGAATACCGCCAGAGGCTTTCACGCCAATGTTGCCTACCGTTTTCTTCATTAATGCTACATCTTCTACGGTTGCGCCGCCTTTATTGAAACCGGTTGAGGTTTTAACGAATGCCACATCTAGCGCTTTACAGATTTCACAGGCTTTCACAATTTCTTCTTTGGTGAGTAAGCAGGTTTCCAAAATCACTTTAAGTGGCACGCCATGACAAGCGGTTAATACAGCTTGAATATCGTCTTTTACGGCATCCCATTTATT
>CAKQTN010000140.1:0-3802 GCA_934276625.1 uncultured Haemophilus sp. | reverse complement strand
AAACAAGCGTGCTGGTATATCAATAATAAAAAAGATGAAGGTTTAAGACCGCAAGATATTAATGATTTTGGTGATCGTCAGGAAAAAGAGTGGATTAAGATTTATCAAATTTATCAAGATACTTGTGATCGTGCAGGCTTGGTGGATTTTGCTGAATTGTTAATTCGTGCGTATGAATTATTTGCTAAAAAGCCTGTGATTTTGCAACGCTATCAGCAACGTTTTCAGCACATTTTGGTGGATGAGTTTCAAGATACCAATAAAATCCAATATGCCTGGATCAAAATTCTTGCCGGTAATACGGGCAAAGTGATGATTGTGGGCGATGATGACCAATCCATTTATGGTTGGCGTGGTGCACAGGTCGAAAATATTCAAAAATTCCTAAAAGATTTCAACGCTGAAACTATTCGTTTGGAGCAAAATTATCGTTCTACCGGCAATATTCTGAAAAGTGCCAACCAACTTATTTCGAATAATAGTGATCGCCTCGGTAAGAATTTATGGACTGACGGTGAAATGGGCGAGCCAGTGGGTATTTATGCAGCATTTAATGAGTTAGATGAAGCAAAATTTGTGGCGTCTCAAATTCAAAACTGGGTAGATGACGGTGGGAAATTAGATGATTGTGCTGTTTTATATCGTAGTAATAGCCAATCTCGCGTCATTGAAGAAGCCTTGATTCGTTGTCAAATTCCTTATCGAATTTATGGAGGGATGCGATTCTTCGAGCGCCAAGAAATTAAAGATGCGTTGGCATATTTACGCTTAATTAATAATCGTCAAGATGATGCCGCGTTTGAACGTGTGATTAATACGCCTACGCGTGGTATTGGCGATCGTACTTTAGATGTGTTACGAAATTTAACCCGTGAACGTCAAATTACCTTATGGCAAGCTGTTCAAGTAGCCACACAAGAAAATATGCTAACGGGACGTGCTTCAACCGCATTACTTCGTTTCCAAGAGTTGATTAATTCTTTGCAGGTTGATACAGCCGAAATGCCATTGTTTGCACAGACTGATTTCGTGATTAAACATTCAGGCTTATACGATATGTATAAACAGGAAAAAGGCGAGAAAGGTGAAGTGCGTATTGAAAACTTAGAAGAATTGGTGACGGCAACCCGAGAATTTATCAAACCTGATGACGCAGAGGATATGACCGATCTTACCGCCTTTTTAACTCATGCTTCTTTAGAGGCGGGAGAAGAGCAGGCTTCGCCGCATCAATCTTGTGTGGAAATGATGACTTTACACTCTGCAAAAGGCTTGGAATTCCCGCGCGTATTTATGGTGGGGGTAGAAGAGGGCGTATTCCCAAGTTTCCGTTCATTTGAAGAACCTGGTCGTTTGGAGGAAGAACGCCGTCTTGCTTATGTGGGCATTACTCGAGCGAAGCAAAAACTCACCATTTGTTATGCTGAAAGCCGTCGTGTTTATACGAAAGAAGAACGTCATTTGTCTTCGCGATTTATCACAGAATTGCCATCAGAGTGTATTCAAGAAATCCGTTTGCGCGGAACGGTGACTCGGGCATTAAACCAAGCGAAAGTAGGGAGTTTAAGCTCGAGTTTGCCTGAAAATGAATGGAAAATGGGACAAAAAGTGAAACATGAAAAGTTTGGTTTTGGCACAGTGATAAACGTTGAAGGTTCAGACAATAACACCCGTTTACAAATTGCTTTCCAAGCTCAAGGCATTAAGTGGTTGATCGCACATTTGGCAAAATTAGAAAAAGTGCGGTAGAATCGGGAAGATTTTATTGCAACGAGTATGAATATTAGTGTTCATATTCAATATGCCAGTGCGAAAACGTTCGCAGAAACGACCGCACTTTTATCATGTGGGAAGTAGATGTTTAAATTTATTTTAAAACGTATTTTAATGGTGATTCCTACCTTTATCGCCATTACTTTTGTGACTTTTGCTCTCATTCATTTTATTCCAGGCGATCCTGTGGAAATTATGATGGGAGAGAGAGGTTTAACGCCAGAAGTTCATCAACAAATGATGAAACAACTTGGTCTCGATTTACCGTTGTATCAGCAATATTTCAATTATATTGGTAATGTAATACAAGGCGATTTTGGTGAATCATTCCGTACTCAACAACCTGTTCTGAGGGAGTTTTTCACACTTTTCCCTGCCACGTTTGAATTGGCTTTCTTTGCACTATTTTGGTCATTAATTGCTGGCATTACGCTAGGAACGATTGCTGCTGTCAAGAAAGATAGCTGGATTTCTCATACCGTGACAGCCATGTCATTAACGGGTTATTCCATGCCAATTTTCTGGTGGGGATTAATTTTGATCTTATATGTTTCACCTTGGTTTGGTTTACCACAAGGGGGACGTTTAGAAGATAGTTTCTGGATCGATACACCAACCGGTTTTATGTTAATCGATACTTGGCTTTCAGGCGTGCCAGGCGCCTTTGTAAATGCCATTAAGTCATTGATTCTACCGTCTATTGTGCTAGGTACCATTCCACTTGCGGTGATTACCCGAATGACACGTTCTTCGATGTTGGAAGTGTTAGGTGAAGATTATATTCGTACAGCAAAAGCCAAAGGCTTAAGTTATACCCGAATTGTGATTGTTCATGCGCTACGTAATGCACTGATCCCTGTTGTGACCGTGGTGGGATTGATTGTAGGACAGTTATTATCCGGTGCTGTTTTAACCGAAACAATTTTCTCATGGCCGGGTATTGGTAAATGGATTATTGATGCGATTTCTAATCGTGATTATCCCGTCTTACAAGGCGCCGTGTTGATTATTGCTACAATTATTATTGTAGTGAATTTGACGATCGATTTACTTTATGGCGTGGTAAACCCACGTATTCGCCATCAATAAGGAGCCTTATTAATGACGGAACAAACTTTATCTATTGAAACGATTGCGCCTCGCACACCGTTGCAGGAGTTTTGGTTTTATTTCAAACAAAATAAAGGGGCGGTGATTGGGCTCACTTTTATTCTTGTCGTAGCATTAATCAGTATTTTTGCCCCTTGGATTGCACCTTTTGATCCTATCGAACAAAATCGTTCAGCGCTATTATTACCGCCTGCGTGGTATGAAGGCGGCAATTCAGCTTATTTACTGGGTACGGATGACATTGGTCGAGATATTCTTTCTCGCATTATTTATGGTACGCGCATTTCTGTTTTTGCAGGTTTCATTATTGTCATTCTATCTTGCATTTTAGGAACGAGCCTAGGTTTGCTTGCCGGTTATTATGGTGGCGCATTGGATACATTAATTGTTCGTTTTATTGACATTATGTTGGCTATCCCAAACTTGCTTTTAACCATTGTGGTCGTATCAATTTTAGAGCCATCTTTAACCAATGCGACGTTGGCTATTGCCGTGGTTTCGATTCCAAGTTATGTGCGCTTAACACGTGCGGCGGTATTGAATGAGAAAAACAGAGATTATGTCACCTCTTCGCGTGTAGCGGGAGCAAGCGTATTACGTTTAATGTTTATTGTCATTTTACCGAATTGCCTAGCTCCTCTCATCGTACAAATGACAATGGGGATTTCTAACGCCATTTTAGAGTTAGCGACCTTAGGTTTCTTAGGTATTGGTGCAAAACCACCAACACCGGAATTAGGGACGATGTTATCCGAATCACGTAGTTTTATGCAGGCGGCAAACTGGTTGGTTACTATTCCAGGTTTAGTGATTTTATCGCTTGTTTTAGCATTTAACTTAATGGGTGACGGGTTGCGTGATGCACTCGATCCAAAATTAAAACAATAGGGGGCAGAATGGCATTATTAGATGTAAAAGA
>CAKQTN010000139.1:0-3844 GCA_934276625.1 uncultured Haemophilus sp. | reverse complement strand
GCGAATTATTATCCAATTTTTCCTTCGAGAAGCAAATTATGAGCAATTCACGCAAACCATCATTCCAAACAAATTCCACCAAATCTTTTCAAGAGCGTAGCCCAAAACGTGCATTTAATGACAAAGAACGTCGCTTTGATGAGCGTCGTAATAATGAAAAACGTGAGGGAAATCGACCGCACTTTGATAAAAAACGGGATGATCGTAAACCTTCTCGTGGTTTCCAACAGCAAGAAGTGAGAGAACCGAAAATTGCAGAGCTTTCATTAAATAAAGCCAATGGTGAAAGTGGCTCGGTAAAAGTAATGGTGAAAAGTACGGGCGTGAGTTATAAACCGAAAGAAAAGAAAACGGGCGCATTATCACCACGAGCACCTGAGAAAATTAAAAAGAACCGCGCTGAAGAAATGAAAGTGTATGGTGAAAATGCGTGTTTAGAATTGTTTGCTGAGCGTCCGGAGAGCATTGTTCGCGTATGGGCAACGGTGCAAATGGCACATCGAATTGGCGAGATTTTCAGTTATTTAGCCGCAAATAAAAAAGTGTATCACGTGGTAGATAACGATGAGTTGAGCTTAGTGAGTGGTACCGAGCATCATGGCGGCATTTGTATGTTAGTGAAAAAACAACGAACTTTTTCTTTGCAAGGTTATTTAGATGTGCCGCGTCAAGAAGACTGCTTAGTCGTGCTTGATCAAGTCAATAATGCGCAAAACCTAGGTGGCGTTGTGCGTACTTGCGCCTTCTACGGCATTAAAAATGTGGTGACAAATCAAGTTGAACAGCTTTATGCGCCCGCTGCTATGCGTGTGGCTGAAGGCGGAATGGAGCATATTCGTATTTTAGAAACAGAAAGTACTGAAATCGCTTTAGAGGCCTTACGCAAAGCTGGCTATCAGATTATTCATGTATCAACCAATAAACAAGGCGTTGCGTTGGAACAACTCAAATTTGCAGAGAAAGTCGCATTGGTATTGAGCGAAGGTAGTACGGATGATATTCGTGAGAAACAAGATGTAAATGTGCGTCTTTCTTTAAGCAATCCATTAAAAACCGGATTAAATATTGCAGTAAACACAGGGATTTTATTAGCACATTGGTATGTGAAATAACCTTAAGTGCGGTTATTTTGAGGTTTGTTTTGGGGGCTGACATCTATCAGCCCTTTTTCTTTTTCAAAATTGTGTGAGCTTCAAATTTTGATATTTCTTGTAAAAGCCTTTGGGGGGAATCAGACAAAAGATCTATACTACTTCTAGTTGTTATTTAATAGGGAGTTTTTATGTCTGAACGTTCAGCAAACATCAGTACACACGATCCTTTCGGGAGCTTATTAGGCTATGCGCCGGGTGGCATTGCAATTTATTCATCCGATTATCATACAGCAGATGAGAAAGAGTATCCCGATGATGCCGCCTTTCGCAGTTATTTAGGGCGAGAGTATATGGGATATAAATGGCAGTGTGTGGAGTTTGCACGTCGCTATCTCTATCTCAACCATGGCATGGTATTTACTGATGTAGGAATGGCTTACGAGATCTTTTCTTTACGATTTTTACGTCAAGTGGTGAATGATGCCTTATTACCTTTACAAGCCTTTGCAAATGGTTGTAAACGTAAGCCTGAAGCAGGTGCATTGTTAATTTGGCAGGAGGGCGGTGAATTTAAGCATACGGGGCATGTGGCGATCATTACCGAGGTATTAGAAGATAAAATTCGCATTGCCGAGCAAAACGTGATTCACTCTCGCTTACCAAGTGGGCAGCAATGGACTCGCGAATTACCGATGACGGTTTCCGAAAGTGGTTATTTTCTGCATGATACCTTTGATGATACAGAAATTTTAGGTTGGATGATCCAAACAGAAGATACCGAATACAGTCTGCCGCGGCCAACACCAGAAAAAGAGAAACTTGAGATTCATGCTGAACATATAGAAAACAATGGTCAGTTTGAGCATAAATGGCTGAATGAGCAAAACGAATTTGAAGCGGCATATGTGAAAGCAATGGGTGGGCATAAAGTCAGCCATTCGGATCAATATCGCTATTTTACGATATCTGAAACAGCACAACATGAGTTAATTCGTGCAACCAATGAATTGCATTTAATGTATTTGCATGCCACAGATAAAGTCTTAAAAGACGATAAGTTATTACAATATTTTAATATTCCTAAATTGCTTTGGCCTCGCTTACGGTTATCTTGGCAAAATCGCCGTTATCAAACTATTACGGGGCGTTTAGATTTCTGCATGGATAGTCGTGGATTGAAAGTATATGAATACAATGCAGATTCAGCTTCTTGTCACGCTGAAGCTGGTGAGTTTATGAATCGATGGGCAATTCAGGGTGGATTGAATATAGGCGATAATCCTGCCGATGGCTTACGTAATGCATTAGCGGATTGTTGGAAACATAGTGAAGCCACGCCACTTGTTCATATTATGCAAGATCACGATGATGAGGAAGATTATCACGCATTATTTATGCGCAATGCACTGGTTCAAGCAGGATTTAAAGCCAAAATTATTCATGGGACCGAGGGGTTACATTGGGATAGTCGAGGTCGTTTGATTGATGATGAAGATAACCAAGTAAAAACAGTATGGAAAACGTGGGCCTGGGAAACTATGTTGGAGCAACTTCGTGAAGATGCAACAGGCATGGAAGTGGCTCCACCAATTCGTACGGGATATCCTGAAGATAAAGTGCGGTTAATTGACGTGTTACTTCGTCCAGAAGTTCTAGTTTATGAGCCACTTTGGACTGCTATTCCAAGTAATAAAGCGATCTTACCTGTATTGTGGTCATTATTCCCAAATCATCGTTATTTACTCGAAGCAGGATTTGAATTGACACCAGAGTTGGTTAAGAATGGTTACGCACAAAAACCAATTGCAGGTCGTCGAGGTGATAATGTGAAACTCATTGGTGAGTGTAAATCTGTACTCGATAGCACAGACGGTCGTTTTGATAAGCAGGAAAGTATTTATCAACAGCTTTGGTGTTTACCAAAAGTGGAAGATCAATATGTTCAGGTCTGTACTTTCACTGTAGGGGGGCATTATGGTGGTAGCTGTTTACGCTCAGACCCGAGTTTAGTCATTATGGGAAATAGCGATATGCAACCGTTAAGGGTATTATCTGATAAAGATTTCCTTAAGAAATAAAAACAAAATCGGCACTCAAAATGAGTGCCGATTTATTATCATCAATTTATTAAATTATTTCGCATCTTTGTTATCAGCAGGTTTTTCATCTGTTTTTAACATATCAGCAGGAATAAAAGTTTGTTGTACTTTTGACATATCTGGAAGATGGTGTGCAATCCCTTTGTGACAGTCGATACAGGTTTTGTTTTGTTCCTGTGCAAGTGCGTGCATTTGTTGTGCCACAGTTTTTTGTTGTGAGTAATCCATATCATTAAAGTTATGGCAGTTACGACACTCTTGTGAGTTATTCGCTTTCATACGCGCCCATTCGCGTTCAGCCATTTCTAAACGATGTTTTTCAAATTTCTCTTTAGTATCAACTTTACCC
This sequence comes from uncultured Haemophilus sp., assembly GCA_934276625.1. Lineage (GTDB taxonomy): Bacteria > Pseudomonadota > Gammaproteobacteria > Enterobacterales > Pasteurellaceae > Haemophilus_D. The sequence continues at coordinate 302 of CAKQTN010000139.1, read as the reverse complement.
GTATAGTATGCTAATACTTCTGTAGAAGCCTGCATTTTACGAATCATTTTTGGCACAAATTCATGAGGAACGTGACAGTCAGAACAAATCGCTTTCACACCTGAACGGTTGCTAAAGTGAATTGATGCTTGGTATTCAGGTACAACATCGTTAGTATGACAATCTGAACAGAATTGTTCAGTATTAGTTGCTGACATACCGACATTAAATAGGTTAGTTCCAACAATAGTACCAATGATAGTTAATAAAATCACCCCACCAATTGCCATTTTGCTCGGCGAGCGTAACCAACGACAAACTTT
>CAKQTN010000138.1:0-3851 GCA_934276625.1 uncultured Haemophilus sp. | reverse complement strand
CGCGGTTGTGGTTCGAAAAGCATCACCGCCATGGGTAAATTCAGCGCATTCGCTTTCTGACGAAGATGACGCAAAATCGCCTGATGCCCCAAATGCACCCCATCAAAATTGCCAATGGTTAATGCGCACCCTGACAAATATGGCGGTGAATTATGAAGTCCACGAATTAATTGCATTACATCTTATCCAAAAAACAAAAAATAATCGGTGCATTATAGCGGTAACTTAATGTTTTGTCAGTAAATGGTGTTTACGAACACCCAAGAGCACCAATACGCCTAAATAAACGACCGCAGCCAGTCCAATTAACCAAACCAACCAATAGATACGCATTAAAAATGTCATGGTTGCCCATTCTTGAATCGATGGGCAGTTATACCAAACCAAACCGCCCATGGCTAAGGCTGCGCCTAAAACTTTCAGAAAAAAGACCGCACTTTTACGTGAAAAATGGTATACATCCTCTTTAGCTAAACCACGATAAAGCAAATAAGCATTTAAGGTTGCTGACATGGCAGAAGCAATCGCTAAACCCACATAACTAAATGGAATCGCCAATACGTTAAAGCCCATATTGCTCACCATGGCGATGATCCCGATTTTCACGGGCGTTTTAGTGTCTTGCCGTGCGTAATAGCCATTAGCCAAGATCTTAATCAGCATAAAGCTAAGCAAACCGGCATTGAATGCCCATAAAGAATAAGAGGCGGCATGCACATCTGTTAAGGTAAAACTGCCACGCATAAACAATACCAGTAACATTGGTTGGGCTAACACGGCAATACCAATCGCAGCCGGCACGCCGAGTAATAAAATCATTCGTACGCCCCAGTCCATTGTGTTGCGAAAATCAACCGCACTTTGGGAAGAATTATCTTCTCGATTCACATGATGGCGAGCAAGCGTCGGTAAAATCACAGTGGAAATCGCAATACCAAATAGCCCAAGCGGAAACTCTAATAGACGATCAGAATAATAAAGCCAACTAATAGATCCCGTCATTAAGAAACTGGCAATGACCGTATCAAGCAACAAGTTGATTTGACTTACGGAAACTCCGAACAAGGCAGGAATCATTAATCGACGGATTTTCGCTACCCCTTCATCATGCCATGCCCATTTTGGTTTTACGAGCAAGCCTGCTTTCTTCAAGAAAGGGATTTGAAATAAAAATTGTAATAAACCGCCTAAGAAGATCCCGATGGCGAGAGCAAGATCAGGATTGTCTAATCTTGGTGCAAGGAAAAGTGCGGTTGCAATCATGGCAATATTTAACAAAACAGGCGAAAACGACATCACACCAAATTTGCCTATCGTATTTAAAATCGCGCCTGAAAGTGCCACAAAGGTGACAAACCATAAATAAGGAAAAGTAATTTTTAAGAGTAAAGAGGCTTGTTCAAATTTGTGTGCATCGGGTCCGTCATTTAGCCAATCGGTAAACCAACCCATCCCGAAGATCGCCGCCACAACAGGTGATCCCACCATAGCAAGCAAGGTGACAATACTGACTAAGCCGCCTAGCGTACCCGATACTTTTCCGATAAATTCTCGCGTTTTAGAAAGATCGCCCGATTTCTGATATTCAGCTAATACAGGAACAAAAGCCTGAGAAAACGCCCCTTCCGCAAATAAACGACGTAAAAAATTTGGAATACGATTAGCGAATAAAAACACGTCAGCCGCCGCACCCGCACCGATTAAGTGGGCAATCACCACATCACGGACTAAACCTAACACACGGGACACTAATGTCATCCCACTCACGATAATGCCGGATTTTAAAAGTCGTTTACTCAAAATAGGGGTCTCTTCAAAAAAATTTGCCTTAATTGTATAGAATTTTTGTTTTTACGCTATATTCCAACGAAAAAAACTGATAAAATCCTGCCCACATCGTTTGTGTGAGCCAATAGAAAGCGCTTTTTTTAAATAACGATGCTTACTTTCGGTTGTGTCTCACCGAAATCAACACAAATTATTCATTGACAAAAGTATAAAAAATCGGCATATTCTACGCCCTTATTTTGTCATAATCATCTAACAGAAATTTTAGGAGTTTGACCTTGGCTAATATCAAGTCAGCAAAAAAACGCGCGGTTCAATCTGAAAAACGCCGCCAACACAACGCAAGCCAACGCTCTATGATGCGTACTTACATCAAAAAAGTATATGCTCAAGTAGCAGCAGGTGAAAAAGCAGCAGCTGAAGCAGCATTCGTTGAAATGCAAAAAGTTGTTGACCGTATGGCTTCTAAAGGCTTAATCCACGCTAACAAAGCAGCAAACCACAAAGCTAAATTAGCTGCTCAAATCAAAAAATTAGCGTAATTAAAGCATTAAAACAGCTTAAAAATAAAACCGCACTTTGGTGCGGTTTTTGTTTGCCGTAAACCGTCCTGCCACAAATGCCCCATAACGAGCTTGCATTCCCCCCTTTAACCTGTAAACTACCCCACAACTTAAAAATTAATCATAAAATAAACAATAAATGACCAAAAAATCTTTTAAAAAAGCGGATCCAAATTATCAAAAAGAATTAGCAAAATACGGTAATCCGATCCCAAGCAGAGACTACATTCTGCAAATTATTCGTGAAAATAATGCCCCGATGAGTCGGGAAGAAATTCTGACCGCACTTTCAATTAAAAGTGACGAACAACAAGAAGCCATGCGTCGCCGCTTGCGCGCCATGGAGAATGATGGACAATTAGTTTTCACTAAACGTAAACGCTATGCCTTGCCTGAAAAATTAGATTTATTCAAAGGCATGGTCATTGGCCATCGCGAAGGCTATGGCTTTTTACAAGTCGAAGGTAAAAAAGAGGATCTCTTTATTCCTAATCACCAAATGCAGCGTGTAATGCATGGTGATTTTGTATTAGCCCAACCTGCAGGCTTAGATCGCCGAGGTCGTCGCGAAGTCCGCATTGTTCGCGTACTTGAAAGTCGCAAAAAACAAATTGTCGGCCGTTTCTTCTTAGAAAATGGCTTTAGCTATGTTGTGCCTGATGATAGCCGCATTGGACGAGATATTTTAGTCCCTAATGAACATCGCAATGGCGCCCGAATGGGACAAGTTGTCGTGGTTGAATTGCAAGAACGATCTGCCTCCTTCACTCAACCTGTTGGCATCATCACTGAAATTCTGGGTGACAATATGGCAAAAGGGATGGAAGTGGAGATCGCCCTTCGTAATCATGACATTCCTCACCAATTCCCAAGTGCGGTCGAAAAATACGTTAAAAAATTCACGGAAGAAGTGCCTGAAGAAGCAAAAAAAGGCCGTGTGGATTTACGCAATCTGCCACTGGTTACCATTGATGGCGAAGATGCACGTGATTTTGATGATGCCGTATATTGCGAAAAAAGCGGTAAAGGCTGGAAGCTTTGGGTGGCGATTGCCGATGTCAGCTATTATGTGCGTTTACGTTCTGCATTAGATACTGAAGCTTATAACCGTGGTAACTCCGTTTACTTCCCAAATCGTGTCGTGCCAATGCTACCGGAAATTTTATCCAACGGATTATGTTCACTGAATCCACAAGTTGATCGCTTGTGTATGGTGTGTGAAATGCACATTTCTGCCAAAGGTAAACTCACGGACTATCATTTTTATGAAGCGGTAATGAATTCTCATGCACGTTTAACCTATACGAAAGTCGCGGCAATTTTAGACGGCGATGATGAGCTCCGCACCCGTTATCAAGGGCTAGTACCACATTTAGAAGAACTGCATCATCTCTATCAAGCATTACTCAATGCACGCAAACAACGTGGTGCCATCGATTTTGAAACCATCGAAACCAAATTTATTTTCAATGCCATGGGACGAATTGATCGCATTGAACC
>CAKQTN010000137.1:0-3857 GCA_934276625.1 uncultured Haemophilus sp. | reverse complement strand
CCATTAAGTGCGGTCAAAATTTGCTGCGTATTACCACTTAATAAAATATTTTGGACTTCATCATCCAATAAACGCGCTAATGTCTCATTGATTTGATCGTTAACTGCCGAAATCGTCAAGACGCCTTTCACCGCTTTACCATTATGATTAAAAATGGTTTTCGCACGACTGAATGCTAAGGCATTTTTCACATTACCTGATACGGCATCGGTTACCCATAACCCTTTACCAAGCGGCAGAGCAGAATTGGATACCACTTCAGAAACAAAGCTATTTTCAACCGCACTTTGCTGTTGTAATTTACCTGCATTGATGGCGGTAAGGGTGAGCAAACTTTGCGTTTCAATATCTAAACTTAATGTTTCTTCAGTCATGCTAAAAGCATCGCTTTCACCTAATAAAATCGCACGGAATTTTTCAACATCAGTTAATGTCGCTAACTGTGCCGCGGTGTCTTCATCACCTAAAACATGCGTTAATTGACGAAGTAAAGCAAGATGCTCATCAGAACGGGCAGCAATACCAATCACAACATAAGCAATATTACCTTCTCCCCACTCAATACCTTGTGGAAATTGGAAAACTTGCACACCGGTTTTTTTCACCATCGAACGGGTTTCTAATGTACCGTGTGGAATCGCAATCCCATTGCCTAAAAAAGTGGAGGTTTGTTGTTCACGTCCAAGCATGCCTTGTAAATAGCCTTGTTCAACATTACCAGCTTGCTCCAACGCACTTGCAGCCATTTCAATAGCTTGCAGCTTATTTGTTGCCGTAGCATTTAAATGAATGTTGCTTTCCGAAAGTTCTAACATTCTTGCTCCTTCACATTGATGATTTAAAAAAAGAAAAGCTGCTGATGAGGTCTCTCATCAACAGCTCAAATTGATTATTGGCCGGTACAGGCTTTGAGTAGCATTTCGCTACCTTGGGAAATGTAGGCGTCATTTTCACCGCGCTCTTTGCCTTTTTGCAAATCACGCATTGCATCGTAGATCCCTTGCGTCACACTTGGCGAATCCACTTTTTGCCAACAATTTGCACTTAAACGGCTGAAGTTAGTTTGTAATGCTTCTGCATGTAACACACCGCTATAGTAAGCATACACATCAGAATCATGACCACCTGTGTAGAGTTTATCTTGAATTTGCTTGATTGGTACAACAATACGACCGAGATACCAGTCATTCGCACCACTTGCAAAATTATCCACAAAGAAATTTTTTGTTACACGATCTTTATAGGTTGCCACAGTGGCTTCATAAGCGGCGGCATAAGATTTTTGGTCGATTTTATCTTTATCTAAATCAATGACCTTTTTGTCTTTACCCATAAACGGAATATAAGAGGTCATATCTGAAATCGAAGAACAACCCGCAAGCATTACTGCAACAAAGAATATCGAGATTTTTTTAAACATTAAATTTTCCTTATTTATAGGCGGTTAAAACCGCTGTTAATTATACTTAGAATGGGGAGTTAAGCAAGGTAACACCTAGTACTACGCTGATTCTTTGCTCACTCCGCTGTCTTTGACAATCGAAACTAAAATTTGATCAATTTTGAAGTTTTCGGTATCAATGACTTCAAATTTATATTTATCGTATACGACAAAATCGGTTTTTTTCGGAATTTTGCGTAACATATACATCATAAAGCCACTAATAGTCTCGTAATTTTCTGAATCAGGGAAAGATTCAATATCCAAAACGCGCATCACATCTTCAAGTGGAGTTGCCCCATCAATCAACCAAGAGTTTTCATCGCGGCTAACGATTTGCTCTTCTTCGTTAGAAACCAATTCTCCCATCACAATACTCATCACATCGTTCAAGGTAATTAAGCCCATTACAAGCGCATATTCATTGACGATAATCGCAAAATCTTCCCCCGTAGATTTAAACAACTCCAATACTTCGTATAACGACAGCGTATCTGGGATAAATAACGCTTTGCGTAATAAACGGCTATCTGTTAAATCTACTACTTCTTGTTGAAGATAAAGCGTCAACAAAGTATGGGATTCCACATAACCTAAAATCTTGTCCAAACCATTATCACAGATCACTAATTTAGAATGAGAGTCAGCCGATAAGGTATTCAACACTTCCTGACGAGTAAAAGTGCGGTCTAAAAACACGATGTTTTCACGAGTCGTCATAGTTGAAGACACGGTACGCTCTTGCATTTCAAAGATGTTTTCAATCAAATAATGTTCTTGTGTTTTTAGTACGCCCGCTTCGGCACCAGCCTCCACAATCGCCACAATGTCTTCTGGAGTCATATTATCTTCGCGCTTAGTGGATATCCCCATTAAATGGAAGAAGATATTAGAAAGACCATCAAAAAACCATACAATAGGTTTTAAGAAGAAAATGAAGACTTGCATAATGCCAATAGTCCGTAACGCCACACCTTCAGGATTAATCAATGCGAGACGTTTCGGAATTAAATCGGCTAATAAAACAAATGTTGTGGTTACCATGAAAAAAGCAATCCAAGAGGAGGCTGGCTCAACCCATTCTGCCGTAGTGTATTCATGTAAAAAACTCTGTAAGTGAAGACTAATGGTTGCTTCACCAATCACACCACCGAGTACGGCAACCATATTAAGTCCAATTTGTACTACAGTAATGAAACGCCCTGGCTGTTCCTGTAATTTTAAAACTTTCTCCGCTTTGATATTGCCTTCATTGGCCAACGTTTGTAGTTTAATGCGTCTTGCACCCGCGAGAGAAATCTCAGCTGATGACAAGATTGCACTGACAATAATTAATACGATTAAAATAAAAATCGCTGCAGATAAACTCATAATGTTCTCTTTATTGGTTTTAAAGTGCGGTCAATTTACCGCTGGTTTTTAGGTTAGAAATGTTATTATTAAATTGTGAGGGCGTTCTATGACGCCCTATTTGAGAAACGCTAATTTTCGCTGTCGAACCAGCCACGTACAAATTGGATAGAAAGGAAAAGAGTAACTAATAAGAAAGCATAGAATACCCAAGATAAAATCGGATGGCTTGGTGTCACATCGCCACTGATTTCTTTCACTGCAACGGCATTGCGATATTCATCGAACATCGTCATCCGCCAACCGTAATACTTGATTTGCACTAATTTGTTTTCATTACCCAAGGCTTGAACTTGAGCCTGTAAGTTCGCTGAACCAAATTTAAAGTAGAATGGAAAACCCCAACGGGTATCTTCATTACGATACACCATGATTTTGCCATCATCATTTTGTGTATTGATAAAATACACATCGCGCGTTGGACCATCAGCCGGATTCGATTTTGTAATCGGGCCATCTTTATCCACACGTTTCACTTCCACACCGGTTACTCGCGTTACATCATAGTGTGGGAAAACGTAGTCTACCACCGCGAACATAAAGCCGTGGAAAACAAAGACTACTAAAAATAAAAAGTACTTAAAAAACTTACGCATAAAACTCCCTCATTTAAATCGATGATTTATTGTACATTAATTTTAAATAAACGCTCGAAGTTTTGTGTACTAATTTGTGCAAATTCTTCCATAGACAACCCTTTTAACGCTGCCACATACTCACACACTTCACGTGTATAGGCAGGTTGGTTCTCTTTACCACGATAAGGTACAGGTGCTAAATAAGGCGAATCCGTTTCAACTAACAAACGATCTGCCGGCACATAACGAATAGCTTCACGAATACTTTCCGCATTTTTAAAGGTTATAATGCCTGAACAAGAAATATAAAACCCTAAATCAAGTGCCTTTTTCGCAAAATCCAAGGTTTCCGTAAAACAATGAATTAATCCACCACACTTTTCTGCCTGGTGCTCACGCAACATGGCAATGGTATCTTCTGGCGCTGA
>CAKQTN010000136.1:0-3882 GCA_934276625.1 uncultured Haemophilus sp. | reverse complement strand
TTCTACTTGTGGATTTTTAATCACATCGTTACATAAGAATGTCGGCAGACGGGTCAAGCCGATGAACTCGTTGAGTTTGTGGAAAGGCATGTACACAGCATCTACGCCTTTGCCTTCGAAGAAATCGCCTTCACGGGTGAATGCTTCAATCGGCGCATTCCAAGTAAGCGAGAGCATGTGTTTTTTACCTTGTAACAAGCCGCCTGTGCCGTAGCCTTCAGTTGGATTGACACGATGGCGACCATCACTGTGGTAAAGCTTGCCGTGTCCGACGGTTAATACTTCGTCTATGTATTTTTTCACTGTCCAAGGTTCATGCATCCACCAGCCTGGCATTTGCCAAATCACGGCATCCATCCACAAGAATTTTTCGATTTCTGCCTCAACATCATAGCCGGCATCAATCACGGTTTCTTTTACATTGTGTCCAAGTGCGGTCAAAACTTCTTTCGCTTTTTTGTGAAGTGTGTGATTTAACTCACCATGTGAATGGCCAAACTCTTTTCCACCGTCTAATAATAAAATATTCATTTTTTCTCCTTTAGCTGATAATTTACCGATTACTAAGCACTTTACTAATGCAACAATTTAACCAATCAATAAGCGCCAACTATTAAACTTACTACTCAAGTTCGAGAGTTTGATAGAAGTTAAAAGCGCAATAAAAAAGCCTTGAAGTCATTATTTTCAAGGCTTTAAAGTCTTTCATAGGACTTGATAGGTTTATTTTGTGGTGGAGCTGGCGGGAGTTGAACCCGCGTCCGAAATTACTCTACCTTCAGTACTACACGTTTAGTCTCGTCTTTAATTTCACTTAAGCATGCGGACAGACACGCTAAACTTAAGCTAGTTTGATTCAATTTAGTGCTTCGATCCTCAAACGGTGGCTTCCACACGATCTCGTTTTGGTTTGACTCCGCTTTATCCCCGTCTTACGAGCGGAAGCTGGGGAGCGAAGGCTATGAGCAGGTTATTAAGCTGCTAAAGCGTATTGTTCGTCGTTTGCGACTATTTTTTTGCGGTTTATTTACGAGGCCTACCGCACCTCGACGTGCACCTTGGGCTTCGCTAATCCCGTCGAATCCAGAATCAGCCCCAAAATCGTTTGGCAGTTTATCAAAAAATCCAAGAAAGGAAAAGAAGCTATTTATTAACCTAAGAAGTTAGGGTAAAATTTTGCCACTTTTTAATAAGGAATCGAATAATGAAAACATTAAAATCTCTGACCGCACTTTCATTAGGTGCATTATGTTTAGCATTTAACACACAAGTTATTGCAAAAGAAGCAACACCCGCAAAAACAACACAAGCAACTCAACAAGTGACAAAAGCGAGTGATAACATTGACAAATATCTTGCCATCAATATTGGTAATCGTGAAATGGTGGTTGATGAAAATGGCCAAGCATTAAGTGCATTCAAACATGAAATCACTAACATTGGTCAAAAACCAATCAAAAACATTCAATGGGTGGGCGTATATGTGAATAACCGTAAAGTTATTTACAGCCAAGATATGCAAATCAATTTAGAAACTCCATTACAACCGGGTAAATCCATCAATATTAATTTACAAATTCCGTTTGTTCAATTGGCTGAAGATGCTCGTAAAGTCTTTATGAACCAACAAGAAAAAATTGATGTTTATCCTATTGAACGCGTTATCCTGTTTGGTGATAAAACCGTTCTTTCTGATCGTTAATTTTCTTATCTAGCCCACGTAATGTGGGCTTTTTAATAACTGTATACTTGAACAGTTGTTTTCTTTTCGATATACTAAAAACACGCCTAATTTTGACCGCACTTATAGCATGAACTCCACCCGAAAAATTATTCACATTGATATGGATTGCTTTTATGCCTCTGTTGAAATCCGTGAAAATCCAACGCTACAGGGCAAACCTGTCGCAGTGGGTGGTAGTTCTCAACAACGTGGTGTGCTCACTACCTGTAATTACGAGGCTCGAAAATTTGGGCTACACAGTGCGATGCCTACGGCACAAGCCATCAAAAAATGCCCTAATCTGATTTTAGTGCCAGTTAATATGCCGCTTTATAAACAGGTATCCGCACAAATTCATCAGATCTTTCAACGCTATACTTCTATCATTGAGCCACTTTCATTAGATGAAGCTTATTTGGATGTCACGGATTGTACACAATGTTCAGGATCTGCCACTTGGATCGCACAAGAAATTCGCCAAGCGATTTTTGATGAATTAAAACTGACCGCCTCAGCTGGCGTTGCCCCCCTTAAATTTCTCGCCAAAATTGCTTCCGATATGAATAAACCGAACGGACAATTTGTGATTCAACCTCATGAAGTTGAACAATTTGTAAAAACACTGCCATTAAAAAAAATCCCTGGCGTAGGCAAAGTCACTTCTGAACGTTTATTAAAAATGGGATTAGAAACTTGCGAAGATGTACAAAAACTCGACCAATCTATTTTGTTAAATATCTTCGGTAAAATGGGCAAGCGAATTTGGGATTTTAGCCATGGCATTGATGATCGTGAAATTCAAGCGCATCGGGAGAGAAAATCTATCGGCGTAGAACGCACTTTATCCGAAAATATTCGTCATCTCGAACAAGGCATAGCATTGCTAGATAATCTCTATACCGAGCTTATTCGTCGCATTGAACGAAGTGCACCGAATATCCCTTTAACTGCTTTTCGCAAAATTGGGATGAAATTAAAGTTTGAAGATTTTCAGGTGACGACCTTAGAAAAAACTGGCTTGCCTTTATCACTAAAAAGCTTTCAACAATTACTGGAACAAATTTGGCAACGTAGCCACGGAAAATCCATTCGTCTCGTTGGATTACACGTGAATTTACCGGAAGAAAGCCATTTAGAACAAATGAGCTTGTGGTAAAACACAAAAGGAAATGACCGCACTTTTATTCATTCCATCCCGAGTAGGATAATGAAAAAACAAAAGTGCGGTCATTTTTTATGAATTTGTTGAGTTGGTCGATAAGCCGAGTTCTGTCGTGGACAATCATTCCTCTAGGCGACAAATTACTCTGCCGCTCAAGCAACCTACCCGAACACTGGACGGGCCACCCATTGAGTTCCTATTTGGTCTTGCTACGAGTGGAGTTTACCTTGCTGCACGTTGTTACCAACGGCACGGTGTGCTCTTACCACACCCTTTCACCCTTACCGTTTTCACGGCGGTCTGCTCTCTGTTGCACTGGTCGTCGGCTCACGCCGCCCGGACGTTATCCGGCACTCTGCCCTTTGTAGCTCGGACTTTCCTCTCGTTTACTTGTCCCACTAGGTCGTGCGAACACGGTTAAGGGCTTCAATAAACCAGCGATTGTCTAACCAACTCGCGGCGTAGTATAGGGGGAATTCAAAGAGCGGTCAAATTTTCATTCTTATTTTTAATAACTTCCGTTAGAATAGCCCTGCAAAACACGGTTATTTTCAACCGCACTTTTATCATAAGGATTTCCTATGAATTATTTACAAATCGCACGAGAAACGCTTTCTGTTGAAAGCCAAGCACTCGCACAACTAAGCCAACGCTTGGATGATGAGTTTTCTAAAGTTGTAGATCTTATCCTTGCTTGCGAAGGTCGTTTAGTCATCGGTGGTATTGGTAAATCGGGGCTAATTGGCAAAAAAATGGTGGCGACTTTTGCCTCTACGGGAACCCCAAGTTTCTTCCTGCACCCGACTGAAGCCTTTCATGGCGATTTAGGTATGTTAAAACCCATCGACATTGTGATGCTGATTTCTTATAGCGGTGAAACCGATGATGTAAATAAACTCATTCCAAGTTTGAAAAACTTTGGTAATAAAATTATTGCCCTAACCAGCAATAAAAACTCAACGCTTGCTCGCCATGCGGATTATGTTTTAGATATCAC
>CAKQTN010000135.1:0-3896 GCA_934276625.1 uncultured Haemophilus sp. | reverse complement strand
GGGGTAAGCAAGTGCGGGATATCGTTATAAATAGAAAGCTCAACCACTTTCGGGTCAATCATAATAAATTTCACTTCGTCCGGTGTCACACGGAAAAGCAAACTTAAAATCATGGTATTCACACCAACAGATTTACCCGAGCCTGTTGAGCCCGCAACAAGCAAGTGAGGCATTTTATCCAAATCAACCACAACGGGTTTTCCACTAATATCTTTACCCAAAGCCATTGAAAGCAATGATGTTGATGAACGGAATTCATTACTATCGAGCACATCACGCAATGGTACTATTTGACGGTGCGCATTCGGCGTTTCAATACCGATATAAGGCTTACCTGGAATCACTTCTGCCACACGGATCGCACGGAACATCAATGCACGTGCTAAATCGGTATCAATACTGGTTACTTTAGATGCTTTTACACCCGGTTGTAATTCAAGCTCATAACGAGTCACCACAGGGCCAACTAGCACATCTTGTACCGTTGCTTTGACATTAAAATTCTTTAATTGTTGTTCTATGCGTGCGGATGTGTCTAAAATTTCTTCACGCGTAATATCTTGAGCCTGCGTTGGACGATGCTCAAGTAAATCTAAACTTGGTAATGGTGTCGTTGGTTTTTCACGTTTATTCGTTGGTTGTTGGAATGCGGGGTGTATAAGCGTATCAGAATACGGCTTATAGGTTGTTTCAGTTGCATTCTCAATATGAATTTCACGCGCTTTAACTGGTGAAGCTGTCGGCTCATTCAAGATCACTTTTAATGCATCTTCAGCATTTGAGGCTTTTGCACGCACTTCCATTTCTTGCATACGAGCTTGCTCTTGTGCAGCAAACTGACGGGCTAATTCATCTTCTAAACCATCATTGTCTGATTCTAAAGGTTCATCATAAGTTGGATAAAGTGCGGTCGTATTTTCAGGTGTTTTTAGTGACACTTTTGGTATGACATTTTCTTCAAAAATATCATCTGAATCATCCGCACTTTGAGAATTCACTTGTGAATTTTTCCATGTTGCTGAAAAATCTTCTTTTGTTGGTAATTCAACAGAAGAAGAGGCAGAAATAGACACATTCGGTAAATTGTCAGATTCAACCGTGAAGCCTTTAAACTTATCTTCTAATTTCTCAACATCTGCAGGCTCTGAAGTACTCGGTGAGGATAACCCACTGATATTAATGAGTTGCTCAGGCTTAACAAAGGTATTTTCAGCCCCCACCTCTTTCTCATTTTCTGTAGATTCAGTTTCCAATTGAGAATCAGAGAAAGCCAGTTGTTGAGGTGCCTCAATCACAATTTGTTCAAGATCATCTACAGAAGTATATTCTGCATGCTCCTCTTCTGCCGGCTGATTTTTCATTGTCAGCCAATGGTAGAATTTTACAATTAAACGAATTAATGATGCACCAGAACAGAAAATAAAGCCTACAACTGCACAGATAAAGCCCACTAAAATACAGCCAAACTTACCGAGTGTAGGATATAAATTCACCACTAAGCTGCCACCAAATACGCCACCAGCTAAATAGTAGTTCGTATTTGAAAGCAACAATGTTGCCATCATAGTTAAGCCAATGATGAGAGCAATAAAGCCAAAGGAACGTAATGCAATACGGGTTACAGAGAGAGAATGCACCGCTTTGGTTTTCAGTAAATAAATCGGTACAATGAAAATGACAAACGGAATGAGATGACCTACATAGCCGAGAAAAACAAAAAACGCATCAATTAACCAAGCACCAAAAGCACCAGCTTTATTGATGGTTTCAGTTTGAAAACTTGCTGTAGACCAAGAGTTATCTAATGGCGTATAGCTTGACCATGCCACGATTAAATATAAACCTAAAAGTGCGGTCAATCCGAGCAATAATTCTGCTAAATATTGTTTCGGTGTAAATCGTTTTGTAATTCGTTTAATCATTTTTATTTTAGTACGAGATAATTAGTTTGTTTCACTTCTTCCATTACAACATAAGTTCGGGTGTCATTCACACCAGGTAAGCGCAATAATGTGGTACCCAATAATTTTCGATATGCCGCCATATCCGCTACACGTGTTTTGAGCAAATAATCGAAATCACCTGATACCAAATGACATTCGAGAATTTCATCAAGCGCTTGAATCGCGGCATTAAACTCTTCAAAAACATCCGGTTTACCACGCACGAGCGTAATTTCAACGATCACCAATAAAGGCGCATCCAGTAATTCAGGATTTAATAGCGCCCGATAGCCCATAATCACACCTTGTTTTTCTAGGCGTTTTACCCTTTCTAAACAAGGCGTTGGTGATAACCCAACTTTCTTTGATAAATCAATATTAGAGATTTTACCGTTGCGTTGTAATTCATTTAAGATTTTGATATCAATGCTATCCAACGCTTTATTTAATTTCTTTTCCATAACCTTTCCTTATGTACGGCGCATATTCTATCTAATTTATCAAAAACTTTCAGTAATCCGACAACCATAGGACAACGTTTTTTTAGAAATTATCCAAAATGGCAAGTGCATCAGCGAGTTTTTTTACCGTAAAAACTTCCATATTTTCGACCGCACTTTTTGGTTTATTGGCAAAAGGCACAATCGCGCGTTTAAAACCATGTTTTGCGGCTTCACTAATGCGTTCTTGACCGCTAGTTACTGGCCGAATTTCACCTGCTAGCCCTACTTCACCAAAGACAACTAAATCTTGTGGTAACGGTCGATTACGGAAGCTGGAAATTAATGCAAGCAATAACGCAAGATCCGCGCCAGTTTCCCCAACTTTTACCCCACCAACGACATTCACAAAAACATCTTGATCCGACATTTGTAATCCACCATGACGATGCAATACCGCAAGCAATAAGGCCAAACGATTTTGCTCTAACCCCACTGCCACACGACGCGGGTTAGCAAGCATGGAATGATCAACTAACGCTTGAATTTCCACTAAAAGCGGACGTGTCCCTTCCCAAAGTACCATTACTGAGCTACCTGGTGTTTGTTCATCGCCTCGACTTAAGAAAATTGCCGATGGATTTTTCACCTCACGCAAACCTTGCTCTGTCATACCAAATACACCCAGCTCATTCACCGCACCAAAACGGTTTTTATGACTACGTAACGTACGGAAACGGGAATCTGCCTCCCCTTCCAGTAATAACGAACAGTCGATGGCATGTTCCAATACTTTTGGACCGGCAAGAGTGCCGTCTTTCGTGACGTGTCCAACCATAATGATAGCGACCTGTCGAGTTTTCGCATAGCGAGTCAGGAAAGAGGCACATTCACGCACTTGTGCCACACTTCCTGGAGAAGATTGAATATCCGAAAGATGCATAACCTGGATCGAATCCACCACAATAATTTGAGGTTTCAACTGATCCGCCAAATTACAAATTTGCTCGACAGACGTTTCAGATAACATATTTAATTTATCTGTCGGTAAATTTAAGCGATTAGCCCGCATTGCTACTTGTTGAAGCGACTCTTCCCCTGTTACATAAAGTGCGGTCATATTTTTTGCTAATCCACACATCACTTGAAGTAACAAGGTACTTTTACCTGCACCAGGATGCCCACCAATTAAAATGGCACTCCCCGGCACGATCCCTCCGCCTAATACGCGATCTAATTCTTTAAACCCACTGGTGAAACGCGGTGTCTCTTGCAAACTAATTTCAGAAAGCGTTTGGATTTTTGCGCGAGTTTCTCCTGCATACCCGCTAAAACGATCATTTTTTGTGGAATTTGAGGCTGAAATTAACCGCACTTCACTAATCGTATTCCACGCTTTACAGGCAGAACATTGCCCTTGCCAGCGCGAAAATTCAGCGCCACAATCATTACATACATAAGCGGTTTTAGGAGCTTTTGCCATTTTTACTATCCTTTAGAGAACCCGTTTTAC
>CAKQTN010000134.1:0-3914 GCA_934276625.1 uncultured Haemophilus sp. | reverse complement strand
TGTTTCAGCTGAACGTTGAGAACTTTCATCAAATTGCCCCGAAATATCAGGAAAAACAGAAGTTGAACTGGTAAAAAGTACATGTTGTACACCTTGTTTCTTGGCTTGATTGGCTAAAAAAGCAAGATATTCACAATACTGTTGAGAAGAAAAACGGCTAGGTGGTAGGGTGATAATGAGAGCATCTACATTAAAAAGAGGGCGAATATGGTCTGGTAAACGTTTCATTTCGTCAGAAAGCGAAAAAGGATAAGTTTCAATGCCTAGCTGATGCAATTTCTGAGCATCATCAGGGGATTGTTTTGAGCCTTTTACACACCAACCAAGCTCTTTTAAGTGCAGCGCCAGCGGTAAGCCTAGCCAACCTAAACCAACTATCGCAACAGATTTCATACTCTTTTATTCACAATATTTTATCCATAAAAATCCCTGCTATTCTAAAGCATAGCAGGGAGTTTGTTAATGTTATTTTGTTAATAAATCCAACGCCTCTTGATATTTAGCCACTGTTTTTTCAATCACTTCTTTTGGTACTTTCGGTGCTGGCGGTTGTTTATTCCAACCACTTTGTTCTAACCAATCTCGTACAAATTGCTTATCAAATGACGGTGGATTTGTTCCTTCTTTATAAGTATCAACTGACCAAAAACGGCTAGAATCCGGTGTTAATACCTCATCCATTAAAGTGAGCGTGCCATTTTCATCTAAACCAAATTCAAATTTGGTATCACAAATAATAATACCTTTAGTCAGCGCATATTTTGCTGCCTCAGTATAAAGTGCAATCGCTTTTTCTCTCACTTGTGCCGCTAACTCTGCGCCAATAGCTTTTTCACATTGTTCATAGCTGATATTGATATCGTGATTACCCAATTCTTCTTTACTTGATGGCGTAAAAATCGGTTCAGGTAATTTACTTGCCTCAACTAATCCTTCCGGTAATTTCAAGCCACAAATGGTCCCTGTTTGCTTATAATCTTTTAGCCCGCTACCTGTTAAATAACCACGCACGATAGACTCAATTTTAATTGGATTCAAACGTTTGCAAACCACTGCGCGATCTTTTACTAAATCAGCTTCTTCTTTTGGTAACACATCATAAACTGAATCACCCGTAAAATGATTCGGCATAATATGAGCTAACTTATTGAACCAGAAATTGGAAATTTGAGTCAGGATTTCACCTTTACGTGGGATAGGATCATCTAAAATCACATCAAATGCGGACAAACGGTCACTGGCTACCATTAACATCCGTTTATCATCGATCTCATAAAGATCACGCACTTTTCCCGAATAGATTTTTTTTAGACTAAGTTGTGTCATTGCTTGCACCTTTAATTATAAGAATAAAAAATCGGTAGATATTGTACCGCACTTTTGGCGCAAACGTTTGCTTTTTTTTATGAAAAATTTTAAAGAAAAGAAACTACAGAGTCATACACCTAAATAAGCTATAGATAACAAAAGAAAAGCAATTTAATTTGAGCTCAATCTGAAAATCAGCGACAATACAGCATCATTTAAAACAGAAGAAACAAGACAAATGAGTTATCCATTAGAAGAAGTGAATAAACGTCGCACATTTGCGATTATTTCCCACCCTGACGCGGGTAAAACCACCATCACCGAAAAAGTATTGTTATACGGCAATGCCATTCAAAAAGCAGGCTCAGTAAAAGGTAAAGGCTCTGCACAGCATGCAAAATCTGACTGGATGGAAATGGAAAAACAACGTGGTATTTCCATTACCACTTCCGTGATGCAATTCCCTTACAATGAATGCTTAGTGAATTTATTGGATACGCCGGGGCATGAGGATTTCTCGGAAGATACCTATCGCACGTTGACGGCTGTGGATAGCTGCTTAATGGTTATCGACTCGGCAAAGGGGGTTGAAGAACGTACCATTAAATTAATGGAAGTGACCCGTTTACGCGATACGCCAATTATCACTTTCATGAATAAACTTGACCGTGATATTCGTGATCCAATGGAATTATTAGATGAAGTGGAAAGCGTATTAAAAATCCATTGTGCGCCAATTACTTGGCCGATTGGTTGCGGTAAATTGTTTAAAGGGGTTTATCATTTATATAAAGATGAAACCTATCTTTACCAAAGTGGGCAAGGCTCTACAATCCAAGAAGTACGCATTGTGAAAGGTCTAAATAGCCCAGAATTAGATGCTGCCGTAGGCGATGACTTAGCCCAACAACTGCGTGATGAATTAGAGCTTGTAAAAGGTGCAAGTAATGAATTTGATTTGGATTTATTCCTAAGTGGTGAATTAACACCTGTCTTTTTCGGTACAGCATTAGGTAACTTCGGTGTTGATCATTTCTTAGATGGTTTAACTGAATGGGCACCTGCACCACAAGCTCGTCAAGCTGATACCCGTAAAGTCTCAGCAGAAGAAGAAAAATTCACTGGTTTCGTATTTAAAATCCAAGCCAATATGGATCCAAAACACCGCGACCGCGTGGCTTTCTTACGCGTAGTTTCTGGCAAATATGAAAAAGGCATGAAACTTAAACACGTGCGTATTGGTAAAGATGTAGTCATTTCTGACGCCCTCACCTTTATGGCGGGGGATCGTACTCATGCAGATGAGGCTTATGCTGGCGATATTATCGGTTTGCACAATCACGGTACGATTCAAATTGGCGATACCTTTACGCAAGGCGAAGAGCTTAAATTTACCGGTATTCCAAACTTTGCCCCTGAATTATTCCGTCGTATTCGTTTGAAAGATCCTCTTAAACAAAAACAATTGTTAAAAGGCTTAGTACAACTTTCTGAAGAAGGTGCTGTTCAAGTGTTCCGCCCATTAAGTAATAATGATTTGATTGTTGGCGCGGTCGGTGTGCTACAGTTTGATGTGGTCGTTTCTCGTTTGAAATCAGAATATAACGTTGAAGCCATTTACGAAACGGTCAATGTCGCGACGGCTCGTTGGGTGGAATGTGCAGATAACAAAAAATTTGAAGAGTTCAAACGCAAAAATGAGCAAAATCTAGCATTAGATGGTGGCGATAATCTTACTTACATTGCACCAACTATGGTTAATTTAAATCTTGCACAAGAACGTTATCCTGATGTGACCTTCTTTAAGACAAGGGAACATTAATTACCATTTTCTACCATTAACAAAAGGAAAAATTATGAAAAAATTGATGCTTATCAGTACAGCAGTGTTACTACTCTCGGGTTGTGTAAACACTGAGCTGTCAAATGCAGGAAAAGCTTATAACCCACAAACTGACGCACGTATCCGTCTATATGGACAAAATGGTCGCTATACCGAGATGGAAGTAAAACAGAATGGAAAAACAGAAAAAGTAAATGTTGGAGGTGGATGGGGGCAATCCTTCGGCTCAATGCTTTACCTTAAAGGTAATGAATCGCTAGGGATGCCAGATAGCGAAGCGAGTAAAAAACCAAGCCAATTCAATAACTTTGGTTCAAGTACTTTCTTTAAAGAGTTTGTTATCCCTGCTGGTGCTGAAATCACTCTAAAAAGTGAAATAGTAACCCCAGATAATACTTATACCGATTATGCAAAAGGTATTAAATATACACAACTAGGTTACAGCTGTTCGGGTAAAAAACTCACATTCACGCCTCAGGCAGGAAAAGATTATGAAGCATTACCTGCAGCATCAACAGCTCAATGTAATTTAACTTTAGTAGAATTAAAATAAATCAATATGAAAGGTCACCGCAAGGTGGCTTTTCTTTTATATAAAGACATTAAAATTTTGAGCAAATAACAACTGATGGATAGAACAAAGTGCGGTTAAATTTAATCGCATTTTTTATATAAAAGAAATAGAGAAAATAAGATGGCTGGGGTACTAGGATTCGAACCTAGGGATGCCGAGATCAAAACCCGGTGCCTTACCGCTTGGCGA
>CAKQTN010000133.1:0-3917 GCA_934276625.1 uncultured Haemophilus sp. | reverse complement strand
CCTGTTTGCATATCAATAAAAGCTTGTTGGCTATGATTCAGTGGCGTTAAGCAATCGGCTAGAATCACTTGGCGATCAAAAGTAGAAAAATAATTTTCATAAAAGCCTTTCACCACCTTATTACGATAATAATCATATCGCTTATTTAGCACGGCAAAATAGCTATTAGATTTCGCCTCTCTTTTTAGTTTTTGCCATTGTTCTTCCGACAAATGCAATAACGGGAAAAATTGCAGTACAGGTGCACCTTCTAATTCTCCAGGCAAGACAAATCGACCTGGTTGAATAAATTGCATTCCTTCAGCTTTGCAGGCAAGTAAATAATCGGTATAAGATTTTGCAATCTGCGCTAAAACATCTTCATTGACGACCGCACTTAGGTCGAGTTTTTTCAGTTTATCCGACCAATCTTGCGCAAACTGTTGGCGAACACCCGATGTAATTTTAGCTTGTTCAAGTGACCATTGTTGAAAATCTAAATTCATCAAAGGTAAATCCAATAACCATTCACCAGGATAATCAAAAATATCCAAGTATAATGTGCCACGTTCTTTAAAATGGCGAAGTAAGCCCGATTGGCGTTCAAAACGAATAGCAAGGCGCGTTTCACTCACTCCTCGAGTAGATTGGCACCATTGTGGTGGATTATTCATTAAATCATTGAGATTCGCTTCATAATCAAAACGTGGAATACTTAAATCCTGCTGAGGCACTCGTTTCACTGCTAAAATAGATTGATTTCGAGCAGCCTCAAATAAAGGAAGATGCGCATTTCCCTCTTGATTAATATGTAACAATTGATTAATCAAACTCGTAATAAAGGCTGTTTTACCGCTTCGACTTAGCCCTGTCACAGCTAAACGTAAAGTGCGGTCAAATCCACGATTGATTATTTGATTAATTTCCCGATTAATTGATTTAAACATATCCTAAAAATCCAATAACTAGCCATTTTTGCCAAGATATTTTACAATTCACTCAATTTATCACAAAACGGTCTTTAATAATAAAGCTATGTTACGTCGAAATGTCACTTTTTGTTTTTTATTGTGTGGGTTGAGCCAAATTAATCTGGCACAAGCCGCGCCAAGCATACCCAAAATGCTGACAGAAAACGGCTTAACATACTGCACGAATGCATCGGGTTTTTCTTTTAACCCACAAACTGCCGATGCCGGCACCAGTATGAATGTGGTGACGGAGCAAATTTATAACAAATTATTTGATATTAAAGATCATAGTGCAGCACTCGTTCCTGTATTAGCCCAATCTTATTCTATTTCATCTGATGGAAAACAAATTCTCATTAATCTTCGTAAAGGGGTGAAATTCCATCATACCCCTTGGTTTACGCCTACGCGTGACTTTAATGCAGAAGATGTGGTCTTTTCGATTAATCGCGTTTTAGGGCATGATACTTATCTGCCGACACTTTCAGATGATGTAGTCACCTACAAAAATCCGCAATATAAAATCTTTCACGAACAGGCCAAGAAGGTACACTTTCCGTATTTTGAAAGTATTAAGCTGAATCAAAAAATTAAAAATATCACAGCAACGAATCCTTATCAGGTCAAAATTGACCTGTTTGAACCCGATGCGTCAATTCTGTCCCATCTTGCTAGCCAATACTCTATTATTTTCTCACAAGAATATGCATACCAATTAAGTGCCGATGATAATCTCACCCAATTGGATACACATCCTGTTGGTACGGGCCCTTATCAAGTGAAAGATTACGTTTATAACCAATATGTTCGCTTGGTACGCAATGAGGACTATTGGAAAAAAGAAGCTAAAATTAAAAATATCATCGTGGATCTTTCTACGGATCGTACGGGACGTTTAATAAAATTCTTTAATAATGAATGCCAAATTGCTTCTTACCCTGAAGTTAGCCAACTCGGTTTATTAAGCGAAAAAGATGATCGTTATTATCTGCAATCTACGGATGGAATGAACTTGGCCTATTTGGCTTTCAATTTCCAAAAGCCATTAATGCAGGATAAAACCATTCGCCAAGCCATTTCGCAAAGCTTGAACCGTTTTAGAATTGTGCGAAATATTTACCACAACACAGCAACGGTGGCGAATAACATTATTCCTGAAATTTCTTGGGCTTCGGCAATTAATACGCCTGATTTTCCTTATGATTATCAACCTGCAGAAGCAGAAAAAACGTTACGCGATAAAAAACTCACGTTAAATATGTGGGTGATGAATGAAGAGCAAGTGTATAACCCAGCCCCAATTAAAATGGCGGAGCTCATTAAATGGGATTTAGCCAAAGCCGGCGTGGATGTTAAAGTGCGGTCAGTCACACGGACATATTTGATCGAACAATTACGCAAAGGCACAGAAGATTACGATTTAATCTTAACGGGTTGGCTTGCTGGAAACCTTGATCCTGACGGATTTATGCGTCCGATTTTAAGTTGTGATACGCAAAATGAAATCACGAATTTATCAAATTGGTGTAATCCTGAATTTGATAAGATGATGAATCGTGCACTGGCGACCAATCATTTATATGAGCGCTCTAAAGCATATAACAATGCGCAAGACCTCATTTTAAACGAATTGCCTATTGTGCCAATTGCAAACGTCAAACGGCTTTTGGTCGCACGTGGCAATGTTAAAGGAATTGAGATGACCCCATTTGGTAGCATCAATTTTTCTACCTTGTATTTCATGAAAAATAAGGAGAATAAATAATGCTCGTTTCAGCAATCCGTCATGTGGTTTGGGTGACCATTTTATTATTGATTCTGTCCGTATTAAGTTTTGTGATTTTGATGCGAGATCCACTCAACGCCGATCTTGTCACAAATAACATTTATAGTGCTTATTATCATTACCTTACATCATTGTTACAGGGTGATTTAGGAATTACCTATAACGGCGGAGAATCCTTAAAAGATTTAATTTTTACGGTATTACCACCCACATTAGAACTCTGTTTTACTGCGCTCTTATTAGCTTGTATCTTAGGTATTCCTCTCGGTGTATTAAGTGCGGTCTATAATCAACGTGTTTTTTCACGTACATTGCAGAGTATATCCAATGTTGGTTTGTCTATTCCGATTTTCTGGTTTGCCCCAATTTTGCTTTATGTAGCAGCGATTCAAAGTTGGGAGATCGCAGCCATTGGGCAATATAATTTACTCTATGAAATCAAACCTATCACGGGTTTCCCTATTATTGATGTGTGGTTTGTAGATGTGCCTTACCGAACTAAAATCGTACAAAATGTTTTACAACATCTAGCCTTGCCTACATTAGTGCTTTGTATTCTGCCGACCATGGAATTTATCCGCATCATTCAGCAACGAGCAGATTATTTACTTCAACAAGAATATGCTAAAGCGGCAGCAACACGTGGCTGGTCAAAATGGGCGATTTTAAGACGTTATGTTTTCCGCAATACTTTTCCGTTATTAATTCCACAACTTACGCGTGTATTTACCTTAGTGTTAACGCAATGTATGTTGGTTGAGACGGTATTAGACTGGCCAGGAATTGGACGTTGGTTGATTGATGCCGTAACCCAACAAGATTACAACAGTATTTCTGCCGGTGTCGTGGTAATTGGTATTTGTATCATTATTATTGATACCTTCGCCAAGTTGCTCATGTTTGTATTAGATCCATTGAATAAGAAGGGCTGGTATGCAAGATAGAGAACCTGATGAATTTCGCGAAAGCACCTCCTTCTTTCAGATTTGGTTGCTTTTCCGTCAGAATCGCGTGGCATTATTCTGTTTCTATTTATTTTGTCTTCTGATTTTGACCGCACTTTTTCCGAAACTCATTATGCCTTATAGCGAAAGTATGGAGTTTGTGGGAGAAGAACTCATGCCGCCATCTTGGGTAGAAAAAGGTCGTATTGCTTTTTTCTTTGGTACCGATGATCTTGG
>CAKQTN010000132.1:0-3934 GCA_934276625.1 uncultured Haemophilus sp. | reverse complement strand
TGTGGCGAAATTTTGCGAGAGAAAAAGGTGGGCACTTGCTCGTCATGTAACACGACAATCTCACCCGGCTGTTTGTTAGCAAGCACGGCATCGACAATAATCAAATGCTCGCGATTTGCCATCGCATCCAGTAATTCCATGCCACAAGTACCACCATCGATGATGTCAAAGTGCGGTTGAATTTCAGGGCGTTTTTCAAGCTCCTGCACAACACGCACACCGACACCTTCATCGCTTAACAAAATATTGCCAACGCCAAGAATTAACGGCTTCATTACAACACCTTCACTTCAGTCACTTCGCCGTTTTCGGTATTAACTACGTGTACGGCACAGGACATACAAGGGTCGAAAGAGTGAATGGTTCTGACCACTTCTAACGGTTTAGTTGGGTCAGCCACCGGTGTACCAATAATGGAAAGCTCATAAGGACCCATTTGGTCTTGTTCATTACGCGGCCCCGCATTCCATGTAGATGGTACAACGGCTTGGTAGTTTTCAATGCGACCGTCTTTGATGACAACCCAGTGAGAAAGCATACCACGTGGTACCTCACCGAAACCAACACCACGGAATTCACCGCTTGCTGGAATATCTGTTTTGATATACGCCGTCATATCACCTTTAGCGATATTATCAATGAGCATTTGCCATTGAGCACTTAAAATATCATTGATCGCACAGCAATGCACGGTACGACCGATAATACGTCCAAGGGTAGAATGTAATTGATCGGTAGTTAACGTGTTACCAGTCAATTTTTCATAAATGCCTTTTAATTCATTGAAGTGGTTGACAGTTGGCGTGTCATTCGCAGCCAAACCACACATTAAATAGGCGAGAGGACCCACTTCAACGACTTTACCGTAGAAGGTTGGTGCTTTTACCCAAGAGTATTTACCATCATCTTGCCAGCCGGTATATTTCGGACGAGTTAAGCCAGCCCAAGGTTCTAATGGCTCATCATCTTCGTACCAAGCGTGTTTACCACTCTCTTTAATGCCTTTTACAACGAACTCATCTTTTTGTTGGTCGATTGCACGGAAAGTCGATAAATCGCCGTTTTCGATATAACCACCTTTTAACATGAATTTAGAGTTATCTGCATCAATTGGGTATTCAGGTACAGATAAGTAGTTGCCAGATGTTTTGCCTAAGCTTAACCATTCAGGATAGTAAGCCGCAAATACTGCCGCATCTACTTTATACACTTGGTTAATGAAGTCAGTTAAGCGATCGATACAAGCTTTCACGAACATGAGACGTTCTTGGTTTAGTACTGCTTGGGAATCTAAGTTAATTGGGTTTGCTACGCCACCAATCGCCAAGTTTTGAATATGTGGTGTTTTACTACCAAGTAATGCCACCACGCGGTTAGCATCACGTTGACATTCAAGGGCTTGCAAATAGTGCGCGACGGCAATGAGGTTTACTTCTGGTGGAAGTTTCATTGCTGCATGACCGAAGTAACCGTTAGCGAAAATACCAAGTTGTCCGCTATCCACTAATGCTTGGATTTTTTTCTGTACGTTGCGGAATTCGTTAGCACTGTTTAATGACCATGTAGAGACACCTTTTAGCATATCTGCCGCTTTTTCAGGATCAGCTTTTAGTGCAGCGGTGATATCCACCCAGTCCATCGCGGAGAGTTGATAGAAATGCACGATATGGTCGTGAATGCTGTGGGCAGCAAGAATCATGTTACGAATATACTGTGCATTGACGGGTACTTTAGCGCCGATAGCATCTTCTACAGCACGTACGCTGATAATTGCGTGTACAGTGGTACATACGCCACAAATACGTTGCATAATCATCCATGCATCACGTGGGTCGGCACCTTTTACGATATTTTCCATACCGCGCCACATGGTACCAGATGACCAAGCATTGGTGACAACACCGTTTTCAATTTCGCAATCAATACGTAAATGACCCTCAATACGGGTAATTGGGTCAATTGAGATACGTTTTTTTTCTGACATTATTCTGCTCCGCTAACTTTTTTGCTGAATGCCGCTTTTTCGGCAATAATTTTTTCTGAGTCTTCGGTATGTTTTTCTTTAAATACCGGTAATACAGGGAATAAACGAATGATTAAAATATAGGCACATACTTCAATAGAAACGAAACCGATTGAAATAAGCAATTCTTCCGCAGATGGGAAATATTGATAGCCGTTGCCCGGATTATACATGATAAGCGAATAGTTCATACGCCATAATGCTGCACCGAGTAACATGCTTAATGCCGAAATAAATAACCAACGGGAATCTGATTTTTTCTCCCCAAGGAAGAGGGTTAGTAATGGTAATACCATCAACCAGACTTCCATCCAGAACATCCATGCTTCAAATTTAGTTAATTTATCGAAACCTACAACCATTTGCAGTTTGTCGTGATAAATCAACTCACCAAAACGCACCGCTAAGAAACAGAAAATTAATCCTGCGGTAACGCGTGCCAATTGAGTAAATAAATGACGTTCATCTGGTGTTTTTCCTGCAAGACCTGCTTTAACTAAAGAACCCTCAAAAATTACAATAGAGAAGCCCATAATGAAAGCTGTCAGCAAGGAGAGAATTGGTAGCGCTTCATAGCTTTGCCATACCGGATGGACTTTGTGACCAGCTACAATCATCAAGGAACCCATTGAAGATTGGTGCATCATTGGTAACAAGGCACCCAAGGCAATAATGAAAAACATGATTTTATTCAGTTTATTAAACCATTTTTTCAAGCCGAAGAAACCAAGCCATACAGGGGCAAATTCTAGGGTCACTACGATGATATACACCGTCATACAAAATGCCGTTTCAAATAGAACGGAATTCGTGTTGAACTGGCCTGGAATGTAGAAATACGGTAAATGCCAATAACGTCCCATATCAATGGTGATAGATAAACCACCAAGGGAATAGCCGAATAAACTTGCAAGCAATGCTGGGCGAACAAGAGCGTGATATTTCCCTTTATTGAAAATATATACGGTCCAAGCAAGAGCCCAACCGCCACAGGCAAATCCTGTACCGACAAGTAAGTCAAAGGCAATCCATAAACCCCAAGGATAACCGCCATTAAGTGCGGTCACAGAACCAATACCGAAAACCAAACGTTTTAAAATTAATAAAACGCAAAGCACAGCAAGTGGTGCAAAAAAGAGAATTGCGGCAGAAACAAGGCGACCGCCTACCGGACGTGGATTACTCATGATGCTCATCCTCCGCTTCTTCGATTTCCTTGCGTGCCTGACGCATGGCTTCTTTTTGTGCTGCAATACGCTCAGCGATTTTATCGCCATGCATATTTTTGTAAGTCATAAAGGTTAAACCGGCAAGTGCAACTAATGGCAATGCTAAACCGCGATACAAGAAGTGTTGTAAATGCGCCGCACGAGAACCTGTTGCGACTTCATCTAAGTCCGGTAAACCAAGGTTAGCAAAAGGCACACCACTTAAGGCGAGTACCTGTGTACCACCACCTTCTTTTTCACCGTAGATGTGATATTGATATGCCGGCACGGTAGCACGGTATTTATCTGTACTATTGACGCGTTGACGTGGGTAATCATATTCAGTACCACGTAATAAGCTTAAACGACGTTTAGCTTCAGCCAATAATTCTTCACGTGTACCAAAAATAATGGCGCCAGTTGGACAAACATGACAGCAACCAGGTAATTCGCCTTTATCTAAACGTTCAACACCTTTTTGGTTACAGAGTTCACATTTGCTGATTTCACCGAATGGATTGTCATAGTCGTATTTTGGTACATCAAAAGGACAACCCACCATGCAATAACGGCAACCAGTACAAATATCGGGATCATATTTTACGATACCCGTTTTTGGATCTTTGGTGAGTGCTTGAACAGGACAAACGGCAACGCAGTTAGGGTCAACGCAATGCATACATTGTTTTTTCACATAAGCATA
>CAKQTN010000131.1:0-3955 GCA_934276625.1 uncultured Haemophilus sp. | reverse complement strand
CTCGCTCGAGCAGTCAATATCATTCTGGAACAAGGGATGATTTCTGACACGATTCTCGATTATATGACACATCTTGTTGGTGGAATGAATGGCGGCGTCTTTATTATTGGTCAGCTCATTGTCTTCATATTCTTAGGATTGGTTGTACCTTCATCTTCAGGTCTTGCCGTACTCGCCATGCCAATTATGGCTCCGCTGGCTGATACCGTTGGCATCCCAAGAGACATTGTTGTATCGGCTTACAACTGGGGACAATATATTATGTTGTTCCTCGCACCGACAGGATTAGTCCTTGTCACGCTACAAATGCTTGGTATACCATTCAATAAATGGCTGAAATTTGTCATGCCAATCGTGGTCTGTCAATTTGTTATCTCATCAATACTTCTTCTCGTTCAAGTATTTATGTATGCACAATAAGCTATAAAATAAAAAGCCACGCAATCTTGCGTGGCTTCTTTTTATCATCTGATGCTATTTGACAAACTCATCAAACTCTAACTCATAATCATCACCATCTCTGGTGTATTTGATATAACGTGGAAATTGTTCACCTGAGAATTTCTTCACCATAATGTCTTTGTTACCGGTTTTAAATGAATAGGTAATTTCCGTAATAGTTTGCTTGTTATATTGGATCTGTTTTTCCACTTTCTTCACATTCACATTTTCCATTGGGTAAAGTTTTTTACCGTTTGTAATTTGGAAACTGGTTGGCAATTTATCGTAATAGCTCAACTGAAATGCCATGGTGAATAAGTCAAAAGTCGGTAATGTTAACGGTTCGGTTTCTAACCCATTTTTCACTTTACCGTATTCAATTGTTGTTGGTGAAATTTTAGAAATGGCATAAGGCTTACCATTACGCACATCTTGATAATTCACCATTTTAAATTGACTCGCAGTTTGTGAACCACGAGAAGTAAACACAATGTTGTATAACGGGATATTAATTTTAGCATTGACTGAATACTGTGAACCATCAGCCTTAAAATGCACGTACGCAGGCATTAAATAATTAGAACTGTATTTAATATTATAATCCACCGCAGACCATGCTGTTGGTACATAAGCAATTAATGCAGCAAAAAGGA
The DNA here is from genome assembly GCA_934276625.1 of uncultured Haemophilus sp. Classification (GTDB taxonomy): domain Bacteria; phylum Pseudomonadota; class Gammaproteobacteria; order Enterobacterales; family Pasteurellaceae; genus Haemophilus_D. Next base: position 2,861 of record CAKQTN010000131.1, on the reverse strand, counting down.
TTTTAAATAACTTCATTGGTTTTCCTTATATATAAAAATAGGTTGCCTTTTAGAGTATCACAACAAGAAGAAGTTCCCCATTAAAAAAACCATCTTATCCGAAGACAAGATGGTTTTCATTTATTTTAGCTTAATGGAGGATTATAAAACTGCACCCGCCATTAAGAAGCCGAATAATACAGATAAGCTAATTGCAATCACACCAGGAATTAAGAATGGGTGGTTGAATACATATTTACCGATACGAGTTGAACCAGTGTCATCCATTTCTACTGCCGCAATTAAGGTTGGGTAAGTAGGAAGGATGAATAATGCTGATACTGCGGCAAATGCTGCAATCGCGGCTTCCGGAGAAACACCTAATAAAATTGCAGTTGGATATAATGCTTTTGCAGTTGCAGCTTGTGAGTAAAGTAAGGTACTTGCGAAGAACAAGATAACCGCTAAACTCCAAGGATATTGTTGTAAGAACTCAGCTGATACTGCTTTGATTTGATCGATATGACCTTCAACGAAAGTATTACCTAACCATGCCACACCAAGCACACAAATTACTGCTGACATACCTGATTTGAAGGTTGCTGCATTGGTAATGTTTGCAGTGTCCACTTTACATGCCATAGTAATAATCGCTGCAGTCGCAAGCATGAAAGAGATAATCGCGTTATCACGAGAAAGAATTGGGTTTTGAATTAAACCAACTGTTTTACTGATTGCAGTTGCATAAAGCATGACCACTAAAATCGCGATAAGGAAAATTGCGACAGAACGTTTTGCATAAGGTTTGATCTCAATTTGCATTTCACCACGCATAGTAATTAAACCTTTTGCTAGACGATCTTGGTAAACTTCATCATCTTTCAAATCTTTACCAAGGAAGTTACAAATCACCGCAGTAATCATACATGCTGCGTAAGTAGTTGGAATCCAAATACCTAACAATTGTAAGTAACTTAAGCCAAAGTTTTTCTCTAATTCAGCGGAAAGGAATACCACCGCAGCAGAAATTGGAGAGGCTGTAATCGCAATTTGTGAAGCGATAACCGCAATAGAAAGTGGACGTGAAGGACGGATACCTTGTTCTTTTGCCACTTCAGCAATCACTGGAAGTGTTGAGAACGCGGTGTGACCAGTACCTGCAAGCACAGTCATAAAGTAAGTTACCGTTGGTGCAAGGAAGGTAATGTATTTTGGATTTTTACGTAGAATTTTTTCAGCTACTTTTACTAAGAAATCCATACCACCCGCAACTTGCATTGCCGCAATTGCCATGATTACAGACATGATAACTGAAATTACATCAAACGGAATTGCACCCGGTTTTAAGCCAAGTAGTGAAAGTGCTACAACACCCATACCACCCATGAAACCGATACCAATACCGCCTAATCTAGCCCCTAGGTAAATAAAGAGTAGGACGACTAAAAGTTGAGCCCAAATCATAATATTTTCTCCATATTAATTTTAAAAATAATTCCGGAACATATATTAACAACAAACTAGTGCATTATCTATATTTATTACTTGAATTAGTCTATTTTATCCGAAAGTGCGGTTAAAATTTGATTCAAATTCTGACCGCACTTTCAATGACTTTCCTAGAAATCCTCAAAGTATTGTTGAATCACTTTTGGATCTTTTGTTTGTGTTAAGGCTAATTGCAATAACACACGTGCTTTTTGCGGATTCAATGTACCTGAAGCCACAAAACCATATTTAGAATCATCTACTTCAGCATCACGTGTGGTGTAACCGGTTGGCACGCGAGATGAACGTACTACTACCACACCATCTTTCGCTGCTTTTTCTAAACGTTCTAAGTGTGCAGCATTCACGTTACCGTTACCTACACCCGCTGAAACAATACCTTGATAGCCCGCATCCAATAATGAATTTAACGGCTCAATTGGTGCATTAGAATAAGCATAAACAATGCCTACTTTTGGCAAGCTGTCTAATTTATCTACGTTAAATGGTGTGTTCACGGTATGTTTGCTTTCAGGCGAACGTTCGTAATCCACTTTACTATTATGGATATAACCTAATGTGCCATAGTTTGGTGAGTGGAATGTTTGTACTGCAGTGGTGCTCATTTTGGTCACATCACGCGCACCTAGTACTTCCCCATTCATTGCCACTAACACACCACGACCCGATGATTTTTTATCGGTTGCCACCACGACTGCGTTATAAAGATTTAACGGACCATCCGCACTTTTTTCTGTCGCTGGACGCATTGCACCCACTAATACAATTGGTTTTTCACATTTTGCTGTAAGATCTAAGAAATAAGCGGTTTCTTCCATGGTATCGGTACCATGAGTAATCACGAAACCATCAGTATCTTTACATTGTGCATTAATCGCTTTCGCTAATTTTAACCACACATCATCGCTCATGTCCTGTGAACCAATTTTCACAATTTGCTCACCTTTTACATTTGCCAGTTGCTTAATTTCAGGCACTGCATCAATTAATGCGTCAACATTGAGTTGCCCAGCTTTATAAGCAGAAGAAACTGCGGTTTCACCGCTTCCGGCAATCGTGCCGCCCGTTGCTAAAATTGTAATATTCGGTAGTTCCGCAGCTTGTGCGACCGAAAAACCGAATCCGAGCATCATAAGTGCCGTTAATTTTTTTAATTTCATGCGCGTCTCCTTTCACGTTTAATCATCTAAGTTTGGCTATTCTCTACTTAATTAGGCGTAGAATAAACACAAAGATAGTATATTTATGATCCCGATCACATTTTTATCGATCCGATTGTATAAGCTTTCGCCAACATTGCGTTTCCTTGATAATTTTTTTGAAAGATAACTAAAGTGCGGTTATACTTAAAGCCTTATTTCATCTGAAGATAA
>CAKQTN010000130.1:0-3977 GCA_934276625.1 uncultured Haemophilus sp. | reverse complement strand
TTACCGATTAAACAGGTCACGTTATCACGTAAAATACCTGATGGAATTAAGCGTAATACGGTTTTTTCACCATTAATAATTAAAGTGTGACCTGCGTTGTGACCACCTTGGTAACGCACCACATATTTAACGCGATCTGTTAATAAATCAACGATCTTGCCTTTCCCTTCATCGCCCCACTGAGCGCCAAGAACAACAACACTTTTTCCCATAATTTCCGCCTTAAGTTTGCGTAAGTTTATAAATCAGACAAACGATTACTTTACTCTTTTTTGGTCGTAATCTCAAATTTTAAACGTAAAAAAGTGCGGTTATTTTAAACCGCACTTTCAGTAAATTTTTTATTCAAACAATGATTTGTGTAATGAACGAACCACGTCATCTGCTTTGTCACTATGTGCTAGCATACAAATGTTATTGGTGCTTGCGCCATAGCTAATCATGCGAATGTTATAGCCTTCAAGAGTGTCAAAAATACGTTTTGCCACACCTGAAGCGAGGTGTAAATCATTTCCAATTAATGCGACAAGCGATAAGCCAGTATCCACTTTTACGGTACAATATTGGCTTAATTCTTCTAGTAATTCAGGTGAAAGTAATTCAACACCAGATGAAGCAGAACCTGTTTTATCTAAGGTTAATGCAATGCTTACTTCAGAGGTTGTGATCGTATCCACAGAAATTTTATATTTCGCTAAGATAGTGAATACATTCGCTAGGAAGCCTTGTGCATGTAACATACTGAGACTTGAAAGCGTTAATAGGGTTTGATCGCGACGTAATGCAATGGCACGGAATGTCGGACGAGGTTGCGGATCACGTGTTACCCAAGTACCGCCAGCTTCTGGTGCTTTACTTGAACCCACATAAACAGGGATATTACTGCGTACAGCAGGAAGTAACGTTGCAGGGTGTAATACTTTCGCCCCAAAGGTTGCCATTTCAGCGGCTTCAGCAAAGCTCATGGTATCAATACGTTGTGCATTTTGTACGATACGTGGATCGGTCGTATAAATACCCGCCACATCAGTCCAAATTAAGACATCTTTTGCGTTTAATACTTCTGCTAAAAGTGCAGCAGAGTAGTCACTACCACCACGACCTAAAGTCGTCGTTTTACCGCCAGGTTCACGACCGATAAAGCCTTGAGTGATGACTAATTCACCGCGGTCGATTAATGGTTTTAATAAATTATCACAGTTTGCTTGAGTTTGAGCATCATCTGGTGCGGCTTTACCAAAGTTATCATTGGTTGCCACTAAAGTACGAACATCAACCCAAGTTGCAGAAGCTTGTAATTCTCTTAATACTTCAATGAAAATTTGCGTTGACATCATTTCACCGTGGCTAATAAGCTCATCAGTTAAAGCAAGTGATGTTGCAAGACTAGCCGCTTCAGAAAGTGCGGTAATATTTTCTAAGTATTTTTCAATGATAGGGCGAACACGGCTGTCATCTTTTAATTCATTTAAAATGTTTTCTTGAATTTGGCGGACTTCACCAATTAATTTTGCGCGCTCTTCAGCTTCGACACCATTGGCTAAGGCAACTAATAAGTTTGTTACACCAGCTGATGCAGAAAGCACGACAACGCGAGTATTAGGATCTGCAATGACAATTTTGGCACAAGCTTGCATAGCGGAATAGTTCGCGACGGATGTACCACCAAATTTTGCTACCGATAAATGAGACATAAGATAATCCTCTAAAATGAAAAAAGTAAGATGTTGTGTTTTATGATGGCTATTAGAAATAGCGATTTAAGTAAAAATTGTCAAATAAATATGATAAAAAATCGTATAAAAATCTTTTTATTTAGATCTTTTTTGATTAAACAGGGTAAAAATTAAAGAATAATTAACTATTCAGCAGGCATTGGTAGCGGTTCTGGTGTACCAAGAAAGTAGGGTTTCACCCCGATGATTAAGTCTAATACGGCTTTCACGCGAGCAAACATTTCGCGGACACGCGTTCCAAAATAAACTTCTGGCTGTTTCGCGGTGAAACAAATGGCATCAATATCGTAATGTTTAGCAATAAGCAGAGCACGTTCACAATGGAATTTTTGACTGATGATCGTAAAGGAGGGAACTTGGAAAACTTTATTTGCTCGCACAACAGAGTCTAAGGTGCGGAATCCTGCAAAATCTTTAAACATGACGCTTTCAGACACGCCCATTTTACGTAGGTCTACAAACATGGTACGAGGCTCGTTATATTGAAGCGTGCGGTTATCACCACTTAGCAGTAAATAATCAACTTTATTTTGATCGATTAAGTATTTTGATGCTTCTAAACGGTAGTCGTAATATTTGTTGGTTTTACCTTTGGCAACATATTTAGATGTACCAAGTACTAGTGCATAGTGGCGATGAGGGAGCGTTTCAACGTCTTCATAAACGCGATCTTGTACATAGAAACTAATAGCACGATCAATGGTGATGCAACCAATCAAGACGAGTAAACCTAACCCCAAAGCATAGCCGAGGAGTTTTTTCAGAGGAAGGCGAGAGAGCCATGAATGTGCGGTCATTTTTGACAGCATTTTGGATAGTTGCATATGGCTAACATACTGAAAAATCAAAATAATTTCAAGTGTAATTTGTTTACCAAATTGATAATGAAATATTTAGACGTCTAAACGTCTAAAATTTCTTGACAAAAAACATGAGCTGTTGATAATTGTTAAATCATCAACGTAAAAGGTTATCATTTTAATGGCTGTGCAAAATGTCGTGCTTTTTCAAGACAATCCCCTCCAATTAACATTGGGTGGGCAGCTTTCGCCTATCAATGTCGCGTATCAAACTTACGGGACTTTAAATGCAGATAAAAACAATGCTGTATTGATTTGTCATGCCTTAACGGGAGATGCAGAACCTTATTTTGATGAACCGAATAAAGATGGTTGGTGGCAAAATTTTATGGGAGATGGCCTCGCATTTGACACATCTAAATATTTTTTCATTTGTTCAAATGTATTAGGCGGTTGTAAAGGAACAACGGGACCAAGCTCAATTAATCCCACTACGGGAAAACCTTATGGTAGTCAGTTCCCCAATATTATTGTTCAAGATATTATCAAAGTACAAAAAGCGTTACTTGACTATCTCGGTATAACACATCTAAAAGCGATAGTGGGCGGATCTTTTGGCGGTATGCAAGCTACACAATGGGCAATTGATTATCCGGATTTTATGGATAATATTGTGAATCTTTGCTCTTCGATTTTCTTCAGTGCGGAAGCTATTGGGTTTAATCATGTGATGCGTCAGGCTGTCATTAATGATCCGAATTTTAATAATGGTGATTATTATGAAGGGACGCCGCCTAATCAAGGTCTTTCTATTGCTCGTATGTTGGGAATGTTAACTTATCGGACAGATGTACAGTTAGCCAAGGCATTTGGACGAGCGACTAAATCTGAAGGACAATTTTGGGGTGATCACTTTCAAGTGGAATCCTATTTGAGTTATCAAGGTAAAAAATTCTTAGAGCGTTTTGATGCCAATACCTATTTGCATTTATTGCGTGCTCTCGATCTGTATGATCCTAGCGTAGGGTATACGGATGTCAAAGAAGCCTTATCTCGAATCAAAGCCTGCTATACATTGGTTTCAGTGACAACAGATCAACTATTTAAATCCATTGATTTGCATAAAAGTAAACAGCTTTTAGAGCAAGCAGGAGTGGATTTAAGATTCTACGAATTCCCATCGGATTATGGTCACGATGCATTTTTAGTGGATTATACGGCGTTTGAAAATAAAATCCGAAGTGGATTAGAAGGCGAGTTTGAATAAGAACAATAGAAAAGGCGGAAATCTCCGCCTTTTTTGATCGTTATAGATGGCTCACAAAACGTGATAAATCTTTTGGTTTACAGTCTCTTTCTAATTTTTCAGCTGCTGTACCAATTTGTAATAAGGCAACGATCTTATCATTTTTGTCACAACCAAATGCTTCACGTAATTCAC
>CAKQTN010000129.1:0-3986 GCA_934276625.1 uncultured Haemophilus sp. | reverse complement strand
GACAACCATCCCATGCGCACTTTACGTTGATATCCTTCTTCGATAAGTGAAACGCGACGGATAAAGTCCATATCAGTTGTGACATACGTTTTCACATATTCAAGGAAATGATCATTAATTTCAAAAATCATTTGTAGGTGACGAGGTAAGATTTTTGCCATCATTTCTACCGGCCAGGTTTCTAATGCTTCTGACATTAAAGTATGGCAAGTATAAGAGAAGATACGACGAGTCACATCCCAAGCGTTTTGCCATGAGTAACCGTGTAAATCGATTAAAATACGCATCAACTCAGGGATGGCTAATGCCGGGTGGGTATCATTCAAGTGAATCGCGACTTTATCAGCAAGATTATCCAATGTACCATGGGTTCTTAAATGACGACGGAGAATATCTTGCAAAGATGCAGATACCAAGAAGTACTCTTGACGTAAACGTAATTCACGACCATTCCAGGTAGAATCATCCGGATAAAGTACGCGCGAAAGGTTTTGGTTAGCTGAACGCGTTGCCACCGCCGCTAAGTGATCACCACGGTTAAACTCGGCTAAATCAAACACCTCACCACCATGAGCAGACCATAAACGTAAGGTTGATGCCGAGTCATTTTTATAACCAGGGATCATTTGGTCGTATGCAAGTGCGGTCACTTTTTCAGCCGGATTCCAAATACATTTTTTATCTTCAAAATAAATATGACCACCAAAATCAATACTGAAACGTTTTGATGGACGCATAAATTCCCAAGGGGCACCTTTTTCCAGCCAATCATCCGGGCGTTCAACTTGTTGACCATTTTCAATTTTTTGACGGAACATACCGTATTCATAACGAATACCATAACCCATCGCTGGAATTGCTAATGTTGCCAGTGAGTCCATAAAGCAAGCAGCAAGGCGACCTAAACCACCGTTACCTAAACCTGGATCCACTTCTTTTTCAATAATCTCTTCCAAATCAACATTTAATTCAGCCAGAGCTTTTTCTGCCACATCATAAACGCCTTCTGCGATCATCGCATTAGAAAGTGTACGGCCAATTAAGAATTCCATAGAAAGGTAATAAACACGACGCGTTTCTTCTGCACGAGATTGACGAGCGGTGGTAATCCAGCCTTCAGTTACTAAATCACGCACTGCATGAAGTGTCGCATTTAGCCAGTCGCGTTGACTCGCCTCTTTTGGTGAACGACCAATTAAAAAAATTAATTTATAAACAATTGCTTTTTTCACGCCTTCAACATCAAGACTTGGTCGATTGTAGAGAAATGGCGAATCAAAATTGTCCATGATCATAGAAAGTAAAACCTCAATAAAAAAATCGCGCAAATTTTAAGCTTTTTTACGAAAAAAACAACAAAAATCCCCCTTCAAAGGCGATTATTTTGAAGAGGGAGTCAATCCATTGAATTATGAATTTAAAATGCCTAAATAGAGCTGCTCATATTGAGTGGCCGCATTTTCCCAACTAAAGTCCTGCGCCATGGCATTATTACGCACCATCGCCCAAACACGTTGTTTTTGCCACAAAGCAAAGGCATGCTGGATAGCACTTCGTAAATCATCTGCTTCGGCTTTCTGGAATACAAAGCCCGTTGCGGTGCGCGCTTTAATGGTTTCGCTTGTACTGTTGGTCACTGTATCAGCTAATCCTCCCGTCGCACGAACAAGCGGCAATGTACCATATTGCAACCCATATAATTGAGTTAATCCACAAGGTTCAAAACGGCTTGGAACTAAAATCACATCACCACCGGCAACCATTAAATGTGAAAGCGCTTCATCATAACCAATTTTTACTGCGATATTTTCTGGATAACGTTGTGCTAATTGGCAAATCCCCTCTTCCAAATGTTTTGCACCTGAACCGAGAATCGCTAATTGACCACCTTGTTTCACAATTTCATCCGCTGTCGCAATCAGTAAATCCACGCCTTTCTGTTCTGTTAAGCGAGTCACCATCACAAATAAGAGTGCATCTGGCTGTTGTGGTAAATTGAAATAAGCTTGTAAATCGGCTTTATTTTTCTTCTTACCTGCGATAGATTTCAATTTGTAGTGATGCTGAATATACGCATCACAACTTGGATGCCAAATTTTTTGATCTACGCCATTTAAAATTCCCACCAACTTACCTGACTCACATAAGCCCCTTAGTAAGCCTTGCAAGCCATAAGCAAAGTCCGGTGTGGTAATTTCTTTCGCGTAAGTAGGACTCACTGCTGTTACCATATCAGAATAATAGAGACCAGCTTTCAAATAGGAAATTTGACCAAATAACTCTAAACCATCAACATGGAACATCCCTTCCGGCAATCCAATTTCATGTAAATGACGGTGGGCAAATTGTCCTTGATATGCCAGGTTGTGAATCGTAAATACCGATTTTGCTGGGCGACCTTTATTAAAGAGATAAGCGGCGGCTAAACCTGCGTGCCAATCGTGCGCATGCACCACTTCAGCTCGCCACCAACTATCTAAGCCTGTCGCAAGCTCTGCTCCCACCCAGCCTAATAAAGCAAAACGTTTATAGTTATCGGCATAATCGTTGTAATCGCTATCATGATAAGGATTTCCTTCTCGCCAATAGAGATGTGGCGCATCAATCAGATAAATCCCTACGCCATTGTATTCACCATAACGTAACACAATGTGACCAGCAAAATTATCAAATTCTGTCACGACATGCGTGTTCTCAATACCCGCAGAAATTTTTGGATAAGCAGGCAATAAAATACGCGTATCAATACCAATTTCTTTTTGTGCAAAAGGTAACGCCCCTAAAACATCGGCAAGTCCACCGGTTTTAAGTAAGGGATACAGCTCCGAGCAAACATGTAAAACTCTCATAATTTTCCTTTTATACTTAAAATTGTGCTGTCATTGATAACAGCACAATCTTTTTAGTTCACTTAAAATACCGTCAAAATTGACCGCACTTTAATCCAAATGTTCTTCATTAGTAACTTCTTCGCCTTGCAATTTTTTCAACATGGCTGATGTAACAAGTACAACCTTACCAGTAGAACTCACGCGGAAACGTTTACTATCTAGGGCTTTATCCACACCGATTTCCATACCATCTGGAATAATGCAATGGCGATCAATAATACAGTCTTTCAATGTACAATTTTTACCAATTTGTACTTGTGGTAACACAACACAGTGATCAACAGAAGAGTCTTCATCAATTTTGATTCTATCAAACAACACAGAATTACTAATAGATGCATCTGTAATCACACAGCCACCACCGACAAGCGAGTTATCCACCGGTTTGACATTCGCTTTTTTATAGAAGAATTTAGATGGATAAGCCTGTACTGGATTACCACGAATTGGCCAGCTTTGATCGTAAATATCTAATTGTGGATTTTCTGAAACCAAATCGATATTAGATTGCCAGAAGCTATCAAGCGTACCCACATCACGCCAGTAAATTTCACCTTCAGTATTTCGGCCCATACAAGAACGGCTGAATGGATGCGCATAAAGCACGCCTTCTTCCAAGCATTTTGGCAAGACATCTTTACCAAAGTCATGAGATGTGCAAGGTGTGTTCACTTCTCTATCAAGCATTTTATAGAGATATTCTGCATCAAAGACATAGATACCCATTGAGGCTAATGATGTATCTGGCTTACCAACCATCGCTGGCGGATCTTTAGGTTTTTCAACGAAGGCTTTCACTTTCAGATTTTCGTTTACTGCCATCACACCAAATTCACTAGCTTCAGAACGCGGTACCTCAATACATCCTACTGTACATTTTGCTCCACTTCTCACGTGATCCATCAACATAACACTGTAATCTTGTTTATAAATATGGTCGCCGGCAAGAATCAAAATGTATTTTGGACGATAGTGATTACGGATAATCGCCATATTTTGATACACCGCATCCGCTGTACCACGGTACCACGTAGAATCATCAATTTGTTGACGGGCAGGTAACATATCAACGAATTCACCACGCTCTTGCGGTAA
>CAKQTN010000128.1:0-3989 GCA_934276625.1 uncultured Haemophilus sp. | reverse complement strand
CGCACTTTAAACATGGTGACACCCAGTGCAACTAAATAGACGTCAAACATGACCCAAGGCTTAATATATCCCACAAATAATAAGACATTACGAGGCTTAATTTTGAGTAATTTAGAAAGCTGCAACATAATGACTAAAATCGCAAAAGAGACAGGCATTAAAACAGCACAGATAAAAATCATAAATGCAGTATAGGAATATCCCTCCACTGCCATTTTCCAAATTCCTTTCCAAACAGAAGCATCAATTTTAGTACCCAGTAAATCTAAGCTCAATAAAGGATAGCCTAAAGCAAATGGCATTAAAATTAAGATAGAAAGGGCGATTAATGAACAACGTTTAAGTGACCAATGACTTCCTGATTGCAATTTATGATGGCAACGCGGACATTGCGCGTATTCCCCTTCTTGCGGACGACAAACAGACACCGTTGCATCGCATCCTATGCAACGCACTAGTCTATAAGTGGCATGAGTAAAATCAGGTGTTTTTGTCATTATGTTTTCAGAAATTATAAAAGTGAACTATTTTAGCCTGAATTAAGGGAATTTGTGAAGTTATTCATTAGAATTAGAAACGGAATTATTCTGTCCAACCATTGTCAATCCTTATAAAAGTGCGGTACACTGTGCAAGTTTTTATTTTTTATCCTAGGAAAACTCAGAAATGACAGATTCTCAAGTTGAAGCCCAAGTTGAAAATAATGCTGAAGGCGTTCAAAAATTAACTGATACAAAAGCGATCATTGCATATCTTGTAGAAAAATTCCCACTTTGCTTTATTGCAGAAGGTGAAGCAAAACCATTAAAAATTGGTCTTTTCCAAGATCTTGCTGAAGCATTAAAAGATGATGAACGTGTCAGCAAAACTCAATTACGTCAGGCTTTACGTCAATACACTTCTAACTGGCGCTATTTACACGGTTGCCGTGAAGGTGCTGAGCGTGTGGATTTATACGGCAACCCTGCTGGTGTATTAGACGCAGAACATGTTTCTCATGCGACTCAACAATTAGCAGATGCAAAAGCTAAATTTGCAGAAAAACGCAAAGCAGAATTAGCAGCCAAAAAAGCACAACAAAAACGACCTGCTCATAAACCAAATTCAAATCAAGCAACTCGCAAACCAAAAGCCCCACAAGTAAAACTAAGTGCGGTTGATTTCACAACACTTTCTGCAGGTAGCAAAGTGAAAGTGAAAGTAGCAGAACAAGCGAAAAATGCGACCGTATTAAATGTGGAAAAAGATGGCGCACGCGTAGAACTTGAGAATGGTTTAGTGATGACAGTCACCGCAGATCGTTTATTTGCCTAATAATTTATTTCTTATCGGGAAAGGTTAAATGAAATTACATACAACCAAAAGTCTTATTGCGACAGCAATTTTAGGTGCGTTATTTCTTCATTCGTCTGACACATTTGCCGTGCAGCCGAAATTAAAGCAAAGCGATATTACGATTCCTTCGGCAACTGATGCAAATCAGTTGGCAACAAAGCGTGCAACAACACGTTTAACCCAATCACATTATCGTAAATTTCAGCTTGATGACGCCTTTTCCGAAAAGATTTTTGATCGTTATATTAAAAGTTTAGATTACAGCCATAATACCTTTTTAAAATCAGATATTGATGATTTACGTGCTAAATATGGTTCTAAATTAGATGATCAACTTAATGAAGGCGATCTTTCTGCGGCATTTGCTATTTACGATCTGATGATGAAACGCCGTTATGAGCGTTATGCTTATGCATTATCTTTATTAGATAAAGAACCTGATTTAAAAGGTAATGATCAAATTGAGATCGATCGTGAAAAAGCTGCGTTCCCAGCAACGGAAGAAGAAGCCAATAAGCTTTGGGAAGAACGTGTCAAAAATGATGTAATCAGCCTGAAATTAAAAGATAAAAAATGGCCTGAAATTAAAGAAAAACTGACTAAACGTTACAATTTAGCCATTCGTCGATTAACTCAAACCAAAGCTGATGACATTGTTCAGATTTATATTAATGCCTTTGCTCGAGAAATCGATCCGCATACGAGTTATCTTGCACCACGTACCGCAAAAAGTTTCAATGAAAGCATGAACCTTTCTTTAGAAGGAATTGGTGCGACATTACAATCTGAAGATGACGAAACCAGCATCAAGTCTTTAGTGCCAGGTGCACCGGCTGAACGCAGTAAAAAATTACAAGCAGGCGATAAAATCATTGGTGTTGGCCAAGAAAAAGGCGAAATCGAAGATATTATCGGTTGGCGTTTAGAAGATATCGTTGACAAAATCAAAGGTAAAAAAGGAACAAAAGTTCGTCTTGAAATTGAACCTGCAAAAGGTGGAAAAAGCCGTATTGTCACTTTAGTGCGCGATAAAGTCCGTATTGAAGACCAAGCTGCAAAACTCACTGTTTCTAAAGTAGAGGGTGAAACCGTTGGCGTCATTAAAATTCCAAGTTTCTACATTGGCTTAACTGATGATGTGAAGAAATTATTAGTGGATGCTGAAAGGAAAAAAATTGGTGCTTTAATTGTGGATCTTCGTGAAAATGGCGGCGGTGCATTAACGGAAGCCGTTGCATTGAGTGGTTTATTCATTACTGATGGTCCGGTGGTTCAAGTTCGTGATGCTTATCAACGTATTCGTGTACACGAAGATGATGATAATGCTCAGCAATATAAAGGTCCATTATTGGTGATGATTAATCGTTTCAGTGCGTCTGCTTCTGAAATCTTTGCTGCAGCAATGCAAGATTACAACCGTGGTATCATCATTGGGCAAAATACCTTTGGTAAAGGTACGGTACAACAAAGTCGTTCATTAAACTTTGTTTATGATTTAGATCAAACACCACTTGGCGTGTTGCAATATACTATCCAAAAATTCTACCGAATTAATGGTGGTTCAACCCAATTAAAAGGTGTGGCAGCAGATATCAATTTCCCTGAAATTATTGATGCCAAAGAAATTGGTGAAGAAAAAGAAGATAACGCCTTACCTTGGGATAAAATTCCGCCGGCAACTTATTCTGAAACCAATAAAGCGCGTAAAGATGTTGAACCATTAAATGAAAAACATCTTGAGCGTATTGCAAAAGATCCTGAGTTTATTGCGTTAAATGAAGATCTTAAAATCCGTGATGAACGTCGTGAGCGTAAATTCTTATCATTGAATTTCCAAGAGCGCAAAGCGGAAAATGATAAAGATGATGCGAGACGTTTAAAAGATCTCAATGATCGTTTTAAACGTGAAGGCAAAAAAGCATTAAAAGACATTGATGATTTGCCAAAAGACTATGAAGCACCTGATTTCTTCTTAAAAGAAGCGGAAAAAATGGCAGCTGATTTAGTTAAACTTAATGCGAATCAACAAAAAGTGGATGCTGAAATAAAACAAGAAGCGGCAAAAGCAACAAAATAACGATTATTTTGACCGCACTTTAGCAGATGAAAAAAACTGAAGTGCGGTTATTTTTTATGAATATTTTTAAAGGTACAGCAATGTTAAAAGGAACAATGAAATTAAGCGCATTAGTCTTATCATTATCAATGATGACGTCAGGTTGTGCATTAGCTGAATGGGCTAAAACAGTTGGACAGCCTCAACAAGCCGAAAATAAAGGCGTTGATATGTCTAAATTAAGTCCAGAAGAGCGAGCAAAACTTGAAGCTGAAATCAAAGAAGATCAAGCTCGTCTTGCCGCTGAAAAGCAAGCGATGCTAGAGATGTCATTAACGCATGAAATTGGTGAACAAAATCTACAGTTCAAACCAATTTTGGCTAAATTATATGCCGATAATAAATATGACCTAATGTGGAAAGACAAGGCGGCTGAGAAACAATTCCTACGTGAATATGCAGCCATGGTGGCATCTGGTATTTCTAAACGTTCAGCTCAATCGTTAGTTAATTTACATAACGCTGAAAAAACGGGCGGGCTCACCTATGATGTATTATTAAGTGATGCTTTCCTTGATTACTTGTATTACAGCAAGAA
>CAKQTN010000127.1:0-4011 GCA_934276625.1 uncultured Haemophilus sp. | reverse complement strand
CTTATTAGGTGAAGAAATTGGTTCGCGTCCTCAAAACCAATTAGAAGATTGGTGGAAACAAATTGATGAATGGAAAGCGAAAAAATGCTTGGATTTCGACCGCACTTCAGGCGTAATTAAACCGCAACAAGTGATGGAAGCGGTATATCGTATTACAAAAGGCCAAGCTTATGTGGCATCGGATGTAGGTCAACACCAAATGTTTGCTGCATTACATTATCCATTTGATTTACCGCGTCGTTGGATCAACTCAGGCGGTGCAGGTACGATGGGCTTCGGTTTACCGGCTGCATTAGGGGTGAAACTTGCGCATCCTGAAGCAACCGTAGTTTGTGTAACGGGTGATGGCAGTATTCAAATGAATATCCAAGAACTTTCAACAGCAACGCAATATGGTATTCCTGTTGTGGTAATTTGTTTGAACAACCACTTCTTAGGCATGGTAAAACAATGGCAGGATTTGATTTACTCTGGCCGCCATTCTCAAACTTATATGAATTCTTTACCAGATTTTGTGAAGTTAGCAGAATCTTATGGGCATGTGGGAATTCAAATTTCAACACCAGATGAATTAGAAAGCAAATTACAAGAAGCCTTCAGCATTAAAAATAAATTGGTCTTTGTTGATATTAACGTTGATGAAACCGAACACGTTTACCCAATGCAAGTTCGCGGCGGGGCGATGAATGAGATGATTTTAAGCAAACCACAAGAGGAGAAAGAGTAATGCGTAGAATTTTATCTGTTTTATTAGAAAATGAATCCGGTGCATTATCTCGTGTGGTCGGCTTATTTTCCCAACGTGCATTTAACATTGAAAGCTTAACTGTGGCACCAACCGATGATCCAACGCTTTCTCGTATGACGATTGAAGCGGTGGGTGATGAGCAAGTGCTCGAACAAATCGAAAAACAACTTCACAAATTAGTGGATGTGTTTAAAGTTATTAACTTGAGTGAACATGAGCACGTTGAGCGTGAAGTGTTGTTAGTGAAAGTACGAGCAACGGGTTCATCACGTGATGAGTTAAAACGTTTAGCCGATATATTCCGTGGTCAGATTGTGGATGTAACAACAAAATCCTACACGATTCAATTAACGGGTACAAAAGACAAATTAGATGCTTTTGTTGAGGCTGTGAAGGAAGAAAGTACATTACTTGAGATTGTTCGTTCAGGCTTAATTAGCCTTTCCCGTGGTGAGAAAAATATTCTCTAATGATGTGGAAAGTGCGGTTAAAAATGACCGCACTTTTGAAAACGAAAAAAGGAAGTCATAATTGACTTCCTTTTTGTTTATTCTGAATGAATGTTAAGCTTCCGATTTATTGGTTAATGCGATATATAAACAAACTACAAAACCGGCAAGTAAAACATAAGGCGTAAAGGTTGGAACGCCAGTAGGAGCGGCTGCGAAACCAAAGTTATGTGCCGCTGCTGCGCCCAGTAACATACCGAGCACAAATAATGCTGAGTCATTATTTCCTTCACCAATATTGACTAATTGTTTGCTTGGACAACCGCCGCCTAATGCAAAGCAAAGTCCGCAAAGCGCCATAGAAAGGAAATTGTAGAGGTAGTCATTATGGGCGATAGGTTGTTTTTCAAAGCCTAAATGAAATTGGCCTAGTAAGGCATTGGTTATTGCCGCAAAGACAATCAGTGCAATCACACCATTTAATAAATGTACATCACGGAAGAGGACAAAGTTTCGGAATGCCCCTATTGTGCAAAAACGTGATTTTTGCATCAGCACACCGAGAAGTAATCCGCCAGCAAGTGACATCCAAATAGCCGCATGTTGTGCACCAGGCCCTTTTTCAGAGGTATAAATCGCTAGATTTTCACCAAATTTAAATTGGGTTAAGGCTAAAACAAGCAAAATCACGGCAAAGATTGGACCGATTAAGCCAGAAGATTGGCTTTGTTCCTTAGATTTACCTAATGAGAATCCTCGATTAGCGAAGAAAATGCCGCCTAATACACCCGTAAATAATCCTACGATACCTGCAATTGCAGTGAGATCACCGCCGCCTAATCGTAAATAAGCACGCCATGGACAACCTAAGAAAATGAGTGCACCAAGCATCGCAAAAAAGCCTAAGCTAATACGAGCAAGTGGGGCAGAGCCACCACGAGGTTTGAATTCCTTAGATAAGAATGCACTGGCGAGTGCTCCTAAAACTAATCCAATGAGTTCTGGACGAAGGTATTGCAATGGGGCGGCGTGGTGTAATCCAAGCGATCCGGCTGTATCGCGTAAGAAACAAGCCGCACAAAATCCCATGTTACCAGGATTGCCATTGTAAGTGAGAAGTGGCGCAACGATACCAAGTGCAGCACCTGCAACCACAGGCCAAGTTAAAATTTTCATAATTAGACCCTTGTGATATCTGAAGTTAAATTGAATTGTGTGTTTTTAATAATAAAAACAAAGGTATTGTAGAAAGAGTTGAAAAATAAAGAAAGTTTATTTTTTTGAAATTGTGAGCGGGATCAATTAATTGATATTAGTAACCTTTAAATCCATCTTCCCAAATGCAATTCCACAATATCAACTAAATGTCGAAGGAATGTGGTGTCTTGGTCGTTGTGGAAACGGTCAGTGTCTCGAGATTTGAAGAGTAAAAGTGCGGTTGGTTTTTGAGGTGTTCTACCTAAACGGCAAATCGCCACAGAGCCGATAGGGAGTTCTTCAGGGAGGAACATGAGGGCTTTTTCTTTATTGGAGAGATCTCCTAAATAGAATTGGCGTAAACCCATACGCTCTAGTCGAATGAGTTCAAAAGCTTTTCGGTCTAGCCAATATTGTTCAGGAATGCTGTCCTTTTTTTGCCAGCTATCAGTGAAAAGTAAGATTTTTGCACCTTCTAGCTCATAGCTTTTTGCCCAGTCATCAAGCTTTTCATTGATGGCGATAAAGTCTTCTGCTTGAAACAGTTTTTTCTGCAAAGGTAAGAGGGCAAAGAAGATATCCGCTTCTTGATGAGCAAGTTGATGGAATTTTTCGAGTAGTAGAGTAAGTGTTTTGATCTGTTCTCGTTGCTGCGCAAGTTGTGCTTCGACTAACGAAATTGTCCCTTCTTCATGGCTATGTGGAATGGTAAGTTGTTGAAGTAATTCCGGGCGATGAGTAAAAAAATCAGGGTGATTTTTTAGGTAGTCAGCAATATCTTGTTCAGTCATCAAAAACTCCTTAAAAAATAACCGCACTTGGTTGTACCAAAGTGCGGTTTATTTTTATGCTGTTTTAGGCTGCAAATGGATCGCGTAAAATCATTGTTTGAACACGATCTGGACCCGTTGAAAGGATAGCTACCGGCACACCAGTTACTTCTTCGATACGTTTGATGTAATCACGGCAAGTTTGCGGTAATTTATTTACATCAGTCACACCGAAGGTGTTTTCTTTCCATCCTGGTAAGGTTTCGTAAATTGGCTCTACGCCTTCCCAATCTTTCGCTGCTAATGGTGCGTATTCAACGATTTCGCCATTTGGCATTTTGTAAGCGGTACAGATTTTCACTTCATCGAAACCATCTAATACGTCTAATTTGGTCATGCAGAAGCCAGAAATAGAGTTAAGTTGAATTGCACGACGAATGGCCACGGCATCAAACCAACCACAACGACGTGGACGACCGGTTACTGCACCAAATTCATTACCTTTACGAGCAATTTCAGCACCAGTTTCATCGAATAATTCTGTGGTGAATGGACCGCCACCAACACGTGTACAATATGCTTTGATGATACCTAACACATAATCAAGGTTACGAGGGCCGAAACCAGAACCAGTTGCTACGCCGCCTGCCGTGGTGTTCGAACTGGTTACATACGGATAGGTGCCGTGGTCGATATCAAGCATGGTGCCTTGTGCACCTTCGAATAGGATGTTGTCGCCATTTTTACGAGCGGTGTCTAAGATGGTTGTGATATCTGCCACCATGCCAGTAATAATGTCAGCTACCGCGAACACATCGTCTAATGTTTTTTGATAATCAACAGGTTC
>CAKQTN010000126.1:0-4021 GCA_934276625.1 uncultured Haemophilus sp. | reverse complement strand
GGGATTTCCACCACTAAATCTTCATCACCCACGACACATTGGCAAGAAAGGCGGCTATCCATTTCTAAGCCCCATGCTTTATCTAACATATCTTCTTCTTGATCGCTCGCTTCATTTAATGAATCAAACCCTTCACGAATGACTACATGGCATGTTGTACAAGCACAAGAACCATCGCAAGCATGATGAATTTCCACACCCGCATTATGTGCCACTTCTAATAAGTTGTCGCCTGCTGCTGCATCAACCACCATACCCTCTGGGCAGAATTCTTCATTTGGTAAAAAAATCACTTTTGGCATATTACTTTCCTCAATATAAAAAACTCGTTAATTTATAACCGCACTTTATTGTTCAATATCTGATACAGATTTACCTGTCAGCGCTTGATTAATGGATTTATTCATTCGTCTTGCCGCAAATTCTTGAGTCGCGATATCAAGGGCTTTGATTCCCTGGACGATAGCATGACGATCTGTTCCTTCTTTTACATCCATTAATTGTTTCAATGTATTTTCAATTTGGCGGAATTCAGCTTCGGTTAATAAGTCTGCCCCATCTTGCTGTAAGGCCACAATCACGCTTTCAATCACACGATCAGCCTCAACACGTTGCTCGGCTAATTCACGGGCTTGCATATCATCTTGTGCATTATCAAAAGAGGCTTTAATCATTGCCGTTACTTCTTCATCCGTTAAACCATAAGAAGGCTTAATTTGAATCGATGCTTGGACTTTTGTGGATTTTTCCATGGCGGTTACACTTAATAAGCCATCCGCATCCACTTGATAAGTCACTCGAATATGAGCCGCGCCTGCCACCATTGGCGGAATACCACGCAACGTAAAACGACCTAAAGAACGGCAATCATCCACTAACTCACGCTCCCCTTGTACCACATGTACCGTCATTGCAGTTTGACCATCTTTAAAGGTAGTAAATTCTTGCGCGCGAGCCACTGGAATCGTGGTGTTACGTGGAATAATTTTCTCCACTAAACCACCCATGGTTTCAATACCTAAAGAAAGCGGCACAACATCGAGTAACAACATATCGCTGTCATTTTTGTTGCCCACTAAAATATCTGCTTGGATAGCCGCACCTAAGGCAACTACTTTATCTGGGTCGATAGAGGTTAATGGGGTTTTACCAAAGAATTCGCCTACTTGTTCACGTACGTAAGGCACGCGAGTTGAGCCTCCAACCATAACCACTTCCTGTACGTCTTCAGCTTCAACATGCGCATCTTTCAATGCTCGACGGCAGGTTAATAAAGAACGTTTTACCAATGAGTGGATTAATTCATTGAATTGCTCACGACTTAACTCACCTTCAAATCCTCGCCAAGAAATGACCGCACTTTGCTCACTCGTTAAAGCAATTTTAGTCTGGGTCGCTAAGCTTAAAAGCTCACGCTGCTCATTTACATTTTGTGGTTGAATACCTGCTTGCTCAACAATCCAATCGGCAATTAAATGGTCAAAATCATCACCACCTAAAGCGGTATCCCCACCTGTTGCTAAAACTTCAAATACACCTTTAGACAAGCGTAAAATTGAGATATCAAAGGTACCGCCACCTAAGTCATAAACAGCAATGACACCTTCTTTTCCGCTATCTAAGCCATAAGCCACTGCTGCAGCAGTGGGTTCATTTAATAAACGTAATACATTTAACCCTGCAAGACGTGCCGCATCTTTTGTACTTTGGCGTTGAGCATCATCAAAATAGGCAGGTACGGTAATCACCACGCCAGAAAGCTCACCTGCAAGTCGTTGTTCTGCAATATGATTTAAACGAGATAAAATATCCGCAGAGACTTCAATTGGGCTTTTTTTACCTTGATGTGTCACCAATAATGGCAACCCATTTTCACTTGCCACAAACTCATAGGGTAAATTGGTATAACGAGATTGCACATCATCAAGGCTACGTCCAATCAGCCGTTTCACAGAAATAATCGTATTTTTAGGATCAATTGCAGCTTTTGCAAATGCTTCTGTACCAACAAGTTTTTCATTTTCACCATAGTAGACGACTGAAGGCACAAGGCTTCTGTCTTGTTCATCATTCAAAATGGTGGCTTGACCGCTACGCACTGCGGCAACTAAAGAGTTTGTTGTACCTAAATCAATCCCTACCGCAAGACGATGTTGATGTGGTGCAGCCGTTTGTCCTGGCTCTGCAATTTGGAGTAATGCCATATCTCTTTTTATCTCTAATAATTAATTCGTTAAGGGCTCGTTATGCCACTGAATAAGCTTGTGCAAATTTATCTTGTTCGGTGAAACTTGCGTTGTAATGGGTTTCAATGTTGACTTCGCGTCGTTCACGCTGATTAATATCAGTCGTCTTATCTTCTGAAAGCTCTGGTGTAAAAACAATCATGTGGTTACCATCGAGTTGTTTTACATCTTCTTGCCAATTTTGCCAAAATAGATTTTGGTAAAATGCTTCAATGTCACCATTTAATGCCCAAGCTAAGAAATCCGTATAGGTAAAATTTAAATCATGCCAAGTTAAATCTTTTGGCGAAAAATAATAAATCTTGCCAAGATTAGAACCTAAAGAGCCACCATTTAAAGCAAAATAACCACCAATGACATCGTCCGCAACAAGCAAATATTTTGGTTTATCACCTGATTGATTAAAGGATTTGCTGAAATTCCAGTCCATTAATCCACGTGGTAATTTAAAACTGCCTGACCCCAATATACGCAACCAACCATGATGGATTAAAATGCCGCCAGTTTCATAAATGACCGCTCCCATTGGAGAAGAAGTGGGCATTTGCATGGTGAAAAGCTCACGTTCTGCGCTAGATTGATCTTTTTTAATCACATCACAATGATTACGAGCATGCTCAATCCATTGGGAAATGGTTCCCCAAGCAGATTTTGAGGCATCAGTCAGTTGTTCTAAAGTTTGCATAATCGAGTTTCATTAGTATGAGGGCCGCTGCCCATTTATCAATAGCGAAAAGGGCGTATTAAACGCCCTCAAGATTATAATTCAAATAGACGTTCTTCTACTTGGCTAATTTCATCCGCCAATTTTTTTAGAAAACGTAATTTATCACAGAACTGTGCAGCAGTTGACCATTGTTGCTCATTTAGCTGTTCTTCAAGTGCGGTCAACATTTCTTTTGTTTCTTTTTTAACGCGTTTCGCAAAGGATTCTAATGCATTTTCATCCTGGCTTTGCTCAATATTTTCGAGCTCTTCTCGCCATTCTAATTGCTGCATTAGGAATGCCATATCTTGTGTGCTCTTTTGTTCTAAATCCTGTGCTTCTCCCGTATTTAATGCAATAATTGCTTCCGAACGTAAAATTGGGTCTTTCAAGGTTTTTAATGCATCATTAACTTCTGTTGATTTTTGCATTGCAATGCGTTGTTCTTGTGCATCTGCCGTAACAAAATTATCCGGATGCAAACTCTTTTGAAGCACTAAATAGCGTTCAGACAAAAGCGATTGATCAACATTGAAAGCAACGGGCAAATCAAAAATAGCAAAAGGATTTGTCATCTTTATTCCTTAAACATGGAAACTTTCACCACATCCACATGATTCTTTCACATTTGGATTGTTATATTTAAAGCCTTCGTTCAAGCCTTCTTTGACATAATCTAGCTCAATGCCATCTAAATAAACCAAGCTTTTTGGATCGACTACTACTTTCACGCCATGCTGCTCAAAAACAAGATCGTCATCATTGAGCACATCAACGAATTCAAGCACATAGCCTAAACCCGAACAACCTGATGTTTTCACACCTAAGCGTAAACCGATGCCTTTTCCACGATTTTCAAGGAAAGTACGAACTCGTTGCGCCGCTTTTTCAGTGAGTGTTATAGACATATTCTGATCCTTAAATTGATAAAGTGCGGTCATTTTCAACCGCACTTTGATTACTTACCTTGTTTATTTTTATAGTCAGCAATAGCGGCTTTAATTGCATCTTCTGCTAAAATTGAGCAGTGAACTTTTACCGGTGGTAATTCAAGTTCTTCCGCAATTTG
>CAKQTN010000125.1:0-4054 GCA_934276625.1 uncultured Haemophilus sp. | reverse complement strand
TGGTAAGCTTTCTGCAACTTGTTTTGGAATGTGGTATTCCATTTCAAAGGCATAGCAATGTGGGCAGTAGAAAGAGAAAAACTCAATCACTTCTGGTTGTGCAGAAGCCGTTTGACTCACTTGAACGTATTGTTTACCTTCTTCTAGATTAGCTGCGAATGCATTAAATGAAAATAAAGCACCGAGTAAAAATAAAACTTTTTTCATTTGTTTTCCTTATTTAATAATTCCGCGTGCTTTTAACAAGGCGGTTTTAAAATCTTCTTCATAATCTTTTTTGATGCCAGGGATTGGCTCAAGTTTATCTGTGCCGTGCATTTTTAAATGATAAATAATTACTTCATCAGATAATTCTGCTACGGGTTTATCAAAACCTGCTTCATCAGCAATTTTTTGCAAAATTTGTAACAAGCTCAGATCTGGGTCTTTAGACCAATAAGGTTGTAAAAGTTCCAATACTTCATTTAAACGCTTACATTTCATTGCTATTTCCTTTTAAATGGAGAAAAATAAGGGTAGATCATACTTCAAATAAGGCAATAAGAAAACATGAAATACACAATAAGTGCGGTTATTTTGGCGGGAGGAAAAGCGCGGAGGATGAATGGTGCAGATAAAGGCTTACAGCTTTTACAAAATAAACCATTAATTAGCCATGTGATTGAACGCTTACAACCTCAAGTGGTTGATATTTCTATCAATGCTAATCGTCACCACATAGAATATGCACAATGGGGTTTTCCCGTATTTTCAGATGAATTGCCTGATTTTCAGGGACCGTTGAGTGGTATGTTGACGGCACTCGAAAAAGCTAAAACAGATTTTGTACTTTTTGTGCCTTGCGATAGCCCATATTTCCCTCCAAATTTATTAGAAAAACTAAAAAGTGCGGTTAAAAATGACCGCACTTTAATGGCTTATGCAAAAGATAAAGAGCGTGAGCACCCGACATTTTGTTTGATGTCCGTTCAGCTTAAAGAGAAGTTACGCGCTTATTTAAATGAAGGCGAACGTCGTTTATTACAATTTATGAACAAAAATGGCGCGGTTGCTGTCCAATTTGACGAACAAGAAGGACGATTTGTAAATTTTAATACCTTAGAAGATTTACAATAAATTATTTGTTAAACCTTGAATTTTGCAAAAAATTCTCCATTATTGCAGTGTTTACTTTCTATTTTATTGAGGAACTTTATTATGATGCGAATCCTTTTATTTTTAGCTACTAACTTTGCTGTAATGCTTGTGTTAGGGATTATTTTAAATGTGACCGGTATTGCAGGAAATAGTACAGGTGGCATTTTAATTATGGCGATGCTTTTCGGTTTTGCTGGCTCGTTGATTTCATTATTTTTATCAAAAACCATGGCATTGCGCTCTGTGGGCGCGGAGGTAATTACCGAACCTCGTAATCAGGCTGAGCGTTGGTTAGTGGAAACTGTACGTCGTCAAGCACAACAAGCAGGCATCCCAATGCCAGATGTGGCGATTTACCATTCTAATGATGCGAATGCTTTTGCTACGGGTGCGACTAAAAACAATTCTTTAGTGGCGATTAGTACAGGCTTATTAAACTCCATGACGGAAGAGGAAGCTGAAGCAGTATTGGCTCATGAGGTCTCACACATCGCGAACGGTGATATGGTGACAATGACTTTATTACAGGGCGTATTGAATACCTTCGTGATTTTCTTATCTCGCGTAATTGCTAATGTGGTGGCGAGCTCCCGTAATGGTGATGAAGAAAGCCGTAGTTCAGGCATTTACTTCTTAGTCTCAATGGTGTTAGAAATCTTGTTTGGTATTTTAGCGAGCATTATCGCGATGTGGTTCTCGCGCTATCGTGAATATCGTGCAGATGCAGGTTCTGCGCACCTTGTGGGTAAAGAAAAAATGATTGCGGCATTGCAACGTTTACAACAAATTCATGAGCCGCAAGAGATGGAAGGTTCACTTAATGCCTTTATGATTAACGGCAAACGCAGCGAACTCTTTATGAGCCATCCTCCGCTTGAAAAACGTATCGAAGCATTACGTAGTTTATAAAAGATAAAAAATAAAGGGCTAAATGTAATATTTAGCCCTTTTTATTTGTAGATTATTTAATATCCGCTAAGACTTTAGTGAGTAATTCCCAGTACGTTTGTACTGTTGAAATTTGGACTTTTTCATCTGGCGAATGCGCATTGCGAATAGTTGGCCCCACAGAAATCATATCAATATTTGGATAATGTTCTTTCAATAAGCCACATTCAAGCCCCGCGTGAATCACTTTAATCTCAGGTTCTTTGCCAAGCACTTCTGCATAATGTTTTTTCATTAATGTCAAAATTGCGGTGTCATTTACTGGTTTCCAACCTGGGTAAGAACCTGAAAATTCAACTGTTGCCCCCGTGAGTTTGGCGAGTGATGTTAGGGTTTCTTCTACATATTCTTTACCACTTTCAATCAATGAGCGAATAAGAATCGTGCCTTTGATTTTATCTTCAAGGGTTTTTAACACACCAATACTTAATGAGCTTTCCACGACATTTTTGATGACATCACTGTTACGAATAACACCGTTTGGTAACACATTCAGTAAATTAATCACTTTTTTGGTGGTTTCAAGCGTGAAAGTTTGTTGTGGATTTTCAATTTGCTCAGCAGTTAAGGTTAAGTTTGGCTCAGCGATAGCAAGCTCTTCTTTCAATAAAACTTCAAAATTTTTAACCGCACTTTTTACGCTTTCTACATCATGATTGAAGCAAATGGTTGCAGCGGCTTCACGTGGAATCGCATTACGAATTGATCCACCACGAATTTCTGCAAGAGCAAAGTGCGGTTGATTTTGTGAGAGTTTTGCTAATAAGCGCGCTAAAACTTTAATTGCATTCGCACGAGTGGTGTGAATATCACAACCAGAGTGGCCGCCACGTAAACCTTTTAAGTTAATTTGCAAAGTATGGTTGAATGAATTGGTTTCACGGTGAATAGGTAGCTCAACATTAGCATTCACTCCACCAGCACAACCAATGTAGATTTCACCAATTTCTTCAGTGTCGGTATTAATTAAGATTTCCGATTTTAACCAGTTACGACGGAGGTGTACGGCACCATCCATGCCGGTTTCTTCAGTCATGGTGAGTAACACTTCAAGTGGTGGATGTGCAATATCGGTACTTTCTAATACCGCTAAGGTCGAGGCTAAGCCGATACCGTTATCCGCGCCAAGTGTGGTACCTTGTGCTTTCACCCAATCCCCATCAATATAAGGGCGAATTGGGTCTTGAGCGAAGTTATGTGGATTGCCTTCATTCGCTTGCGGCACCATATCTAAATGTGCTTGTAAGACAACAGGTTGGCTGTTTTCCATCCCGGCTGTAGCCGGTTTACGAATTAATACATTGCCGGCCTCATCACGCTCGGCAAAAAATTGTTTTTCTTTCGCCCAGTTAACAATAAAGGTCGCGAGCGCATCTTCATGATGTGAAGGATGTGGTATCGCACAAATTTGATCAAACCATTTCCAAAGTAATTGCGGTTGTAATGTGGTAATTTCTGACATAATGAACTCCTTTTTTTCATTAAAATTTTTGCGGAAATCATAGCATAAAACGCCATTTCGGGTTAAAATTCTGCAATTTTTTTATTTAGCGACAAAGTTTAAGGTATTTGTTATGAGCGAAAAATATGTTGTAACTTGGGATATGTTCCAAATGCATGCCCGCAAATTAGCGGAACGTTTACTTCCTGCCACTCAGTGGAAAGGTATCATCGCAGTAAGCCGTGGTGGTTTGTTCCCAGCAGCGGTACTTGCTCGCGAATTAAATATTCGTTTCGTAGAAACCGTGTGTATTGCGAGTTATGATCACGATGAACAAGGTACATTAAAAGTGTTACACCGCGCAGGTGGTGATGGTGAAGGAATGATCGTGGTAGACGATTTAGTGGATACCGGCAACACTGCTCGTGCAATTCGTGAAATGTATCCAAAAGCAAAATTCGTCACAGTATTCGCAAAACCTGCAGGTGCTGAGTTAGTGGATGATTATGTGATTGATATTCCACAAAA
>CAKQTN010000124.1:0-4088 GCA_934276625.1 uncultured Haemophilus sp. | reverse complement strand
AAAGATGGTCCAAGTGCAGGTATCGCAATGTGTACCGCATTGGTTTCTTGCTTAACGGGTAACCCAGTGCGTGCCGATGTCGCGATGACTGGTGAAATCAGCCTACGCGGTAAAGTATTACCAATCGGTGGATTGAAAGAAAAATTACTTGCGGCACATCGTGGTGGCATTAAAACCGTATTAATTCCAAAAGATAACGTGAAAGATTTGGAAGAAATTCCAGATAACGTGAAAGAAAATCTTGCGATTCATGCGGTAGAAACCATTGATGAAGTGTTAGGCTTAGCGTTAGAAAATCCACCAGAAGGCATTGAATTTGTGAAAGTGGAAACGAAAGCGAAAACGCCACGCCGTAAAGCTGCGACTAAAACAGCAAGAGCGGTCAATTAATGACTTATTTTTTAGGGCTTGTGAAAACAAGCCCTTTTGACTTTTAATTATGCAAAAATTTCCCCCTCTTTCCCTTTATGTGCATATTCCCTGGTGTGTGCAGAAATGCCCTTATTGTGATTTCAATTCGCATGCACAGAAAGGCGCAATTCCTGAACAAGAATATGTACAACATCTGATCGCCGATCTTGAGGCGGATTTAGAGAAATATCAGGCTAGTATTCAAAATCGTCCACTTCATTCCATTTTTATTGGTGGTGGCACGCCGAGTTTATTTTCAGCGGAAAGTATCGAGTTGTTATTGGCAGAAATTCAACGTCGCATTCCTTTTTCAGAGAATATAGAAATTACCATGGAAGCCAATCCTGGCACTGTAGAAGCGGAGCGTTTTAAAGGCTATGTGGATGCTGGTGTCACACGTATTTCCATGGGCATCCAAAGTTTTAATGACGATAAATTACAACGTTTAGGACGTATTCATAATGCAGCGGAAGCTAAAAGAGCGGTCAGTTTGGCAAAAGTTTCAGGCTTGAAAAGTTTCAATTTGGATTTAATGCACGGTTTGCCAAACCAAACTCTTGCAGAAGCGCTAGATGATTTGCGACAAGCCATTGAGCTTGCTCCACCACACCTTTCTTGGTATCAGCTCACCATTGAACCCAATACCATGTTTGCTTATCGTCCGCCTACATTGCCGGATGATGATGAGCTTTGGGATATTTTTGAGCAAGGCCACCAGCTTTTAACCGAAGCGGGTTATCAACAATATGAAACATCTGCTTATGCGAAGCCGGGTTTCCAATGTCAGCATAATTTGAATTATTGGCGATTCGGGGATTATTTGGCGATAGGCTGTGGTGCACATGGGAAACTCACTTTCCCAGATGGAAAAATTTTACGTTTTTCTAAAACGAAACATCCAAAAGGCTATTTGCGTGGTGAGTACCTTTATGAAGAAAAAAACGTGGAAAAAAATGACCGCGCTTTTGAATTTTTCATGAATCGTTTTCGTTTATTGGAAGCCGTGCCAAAACAAGAGTTTGAAAATCACACGGGGCTTTCGCAAAGTGTGGTCAAAAATCAAATTGATTTTGCGATCCAGCAGAATTATATTGTGGAAACACCTGATTTTTGGCAGATAACTGAACACGGTAAATTGTTTTTAAACGAACTATTAGCGCTTTTCTTAGATGAATAAAATTTTTTCATCATCACGAATAAATTTTTACACTTGTTTATTTAATAGGGTCGTATTAAAGTAAAGCAAACGTTTACGTTGTTATCCACGATTTAAAAGGGAGAGAAAAATGAACCAATTAGAAATGAAAAAATTAGCGGCACGTGCGGCGTTAAAATATGTTAAGCCCGATACCATTGTTGGCGTGGGAAGTGGTTCAACAGTGAATTGTTTTATTGAAGCCTTAGGTGAATTAAAAGATCAAATTCAAGGCGCGGTAGCGGCATCTAAAGCCTCAGAAGAATTATTGCGTAAACAGGGCATTGAAGTGTTTAGTGCTAACGATGTATCCAGTTTAGATATTTATGTGGATGGCGCTGATGAAATTAATCCACAAAAAATGATGATTAAAGGTGGTGGTGCAGCATTGACTCGTGAAAAAATTGTGGCTGCTTTAGCGAAAAAATTTATTTGTATTGTAGATACCAGTAAACAAGTAGATGTTTTAGGTACGACTTTCCCATTACCAGTAGAAGTCATTCCAATGGCTCGCTCACAAGTTGGTCGTAAGTTAGTTTCTCTTGGCGGTGCGCCTGAATATCGTGAAGGTGTAGTAACGGATAACGGCAATGTGATTTTAGATGTACATAATTTCGCTATTTTAAATCCAGTGGAAATGGAAAAAGAATTGAATAACGTAGCTGGTGTGGTAACAAATGGTATTTTTGCCTTACGTGGGGCGGATATTGTAATTGTTGGTACACCAGACGGCGCAAAAGTCATCGATTAATAAAAATAAGGAAGCAAACATGACAAACAAAGTCTCACTCGACAAATCAAAAATTAAATTTGTGCTATTAGAGGGCGTGCACCAAAGTGCATTAGATACCTTACATGCCGCAGGCTACACCAATATCGACTTTTACAAAAAAGCCTTAGATGGTGATGAGCTAAAAGAAGCGATTAAAGATGCGCATTTTATCGGCTTACGTTCTCGTACTAATTTGACTAAGGAAATGATTGAAGCTGCGCCGAAACTCATTGCCATTGGCTGTTTCTGTATTGGTACCAACCAAGTGGATCTTGATGCGGCAAAAATGCGTGGGATTCCGGTATTTAATGCCCCGTTCTCCAATACACGTTCTGTAGCTGAATTAGTGTTGGGTGAGATTTTGCTCTTAATGCGCAATATTCCTCAAGCGAATGCAGATGTGCATCGTGGTTTATGGAATAAATCGGCAGTGGGTTCTCATGAAGTGCGTGGTAAAAAATTAGGTATTGTGGGTTACGGCCATATCGGTTCGCAATTAAGTATTATTGCGGAGTCTCTAGGGATGGAAGTATATTTCTACGATATTGAAAATAAATTGCCATTGGGTAATGCAAAACAATTACACACACTTGAAGAGTTGTTAGGTTCTTGTGATGTGATTTCGCTTCATGTACCAGATTTACCTTCAACTCGTAATTTAATGAGTGCTGAACGTATTGCGCAATTAAAACAAGATTCTATTTTGATCAATGCGGCACGTGGTACGGTAGTGGATATTGATGCTTTAGCAGCTGCGCTTGAACAAGGTAAAGTTCGTGGGGCAGCGGTTGACGTATTCCCTGTTGAACCTGCTTCAATCAATGAAGAATTTGTTTCTCCATTACGTAAATTTGATAATGTGATTTTAACCCCGCATATCGGTGGTTCAACCGCGGAAGCGCAAGAAAACATTGGTTTTGAAGTCGCGGGTAAATTTGTGAAATATTCAGATAACGGTTCAACCCTTTCTTCTGTGAATTTCCCTGAAGTATCCTTGCCAGAACACGTTGGTACAAAACGTTTACTTCATATTCACGAAAACCGTCCTGGTGTATTAAACAAATTGAACCAAGTTTTTGTTGAAGCTAATCTCAATATTGCGGCACAATTTTTACAAACCGATCCGAAAATTGGTTATGTGGTCGTTGATATCGAAACAGATGATGCGTCTCCGTTATTGGCTAAACTTCGTGAGATTGAAGGCACAATCAAAGCACGTGTGCTGTATTAATTTGAAAAATTAAGCAAAAACTGACCGCACTTTGTGTGGGATGGAAAGCAAAATGGGCAAAGTAAGTTAGTTTACTTTGCCCATTTTTATTAACTGTTTGCAGCTAACATTTATTTGATCATCGCCTTAAATAGATTACGGCGATCAGAATTAAATGTAGGCTGTGCGGTTGGGATGGATAAAACCATACGCAAACAATCTTGTGTGAGTTGAACTGCTTGTTCGTTAGTCAGATTCGGATCGAGTGGTGAATGTAAGGAGCAACTTAAATATTGCGGTACATTTTCAAGACTACTAACGGTGAAAGTAAGTGCTTTGTAAGGCAGTTGCACAGTGAGTTTATCACCTAATTCACGTGGTTCCCATTGTTGTTGAGGGCCAGGTAGAATCACCACACTCATCATCCACGGGGTTAATACTGTGCCGATCCATTGGTCTTCGAATAAAACAAATTTAGGGCAGAAACACTCGATGCCTTT
>CAKQTN010000123.1:0-4089 GCA_934276625.1 uncultured Haemophilus sp. | reverse complement strand
GCTCAGCTACGTCTTACATTAAACAAAGTCCCTGCGGTTTTACGTACACAAAATTTACAAAAATGTGTGGTGAGCCTGCTTGCTGAACATCTAGAAAATATGCCTGATTTTCTGACCGCACTTTGTCAGACGCTAGAGATGAAACCAATTCAAGTATTAGCGGATGCGGTCAGCTTATTAAGTGAAACGGAACGCTTACTGAATAAAAATCATCAAGAAAAATTTAATACATTACTGAAACCGATTAACTGGCAGCCTTTTTTAAGCGATTTGTAATATGACACAAAAAACTGACTCCAAACCAACCGCACTTTTTCTGATGGGACCGACTGCCTCAGGAAAAACGGATCTTGCCATTCAATTACGTCAAAGCCTGCCCGTAGAAGTGATCAGTGTTGATTCTGCATTAATTTATAAAGGCATGGATATTGGTACGGCAAAACCTTCTAAAGAGGAACTAGCCCTTGCCCCCCACCGATTAATCGATATTTTAGATCCCGCTGAAAGTTATTCCGCGATGAATTTTCGTGATGATGCGCTCAGAGAAATGACTGATATTACCGCGCAAGGTAAAATTCCGCTTTTGGTTGGCGGCACTATGTTGTATTACAAAGCATTGATTGAAGGACTTTCCCCCCTTCCATCTGCTGATGAAAAATTACGGTTAGAAATTGAAGAAAAAGCGCAAAAATTTGGCTGGCCAGTGCTTCATCAAGAATTACAAAAAATTGATCCTGTTTCAGCAGATCGTATCAATCCAAATGATTCACAGCGCATTAATCGTGCATTAGAAGTATTCTA
The DNA here is from genome assembly GCA_934276625.1 of uncultured Haemophilus sp. Classification (GTDB taxonomy): domain Bacteria; phylum Pseudomonadota; class Gammaproteobacteria; order Enterobacterales; family Pasteurellaceae; genus Haemophilus_D. The sequence goes on along the minus strand of CAKQTN010000123.1, from coordinate 3,288 downwards.
TTTAACGGGTAAATCATTAACGGAATTAACCGAACAAAAAGGCGAAGAATTGCCTTATCAATTTTTACAATTCGCGATTGCACCAGAAGATCGTGCGGTATTACATCAACGTATCGAACAACGTTTCCATAAAATGATCGAATTAGGTTTCCAAGAAGAGGTTGAAAAACTCTATCAACGAGAAGATCTCCATCCAGATTTGCCTTCTATCCGCTGTGTGGGCTACCGCCAAATGTGGGAATATTTACGTGGTGACTATGATCATGAAGAAATGGTCTTCCGTGGCATTTGTGCGACTCGCCAATTAGCCAAACGACAAATCACCTGGCTGCGCGGCTGGAAAACACCAGTAAATTGGCTAGATAGTCTGCAACCGCAACAAGCCAAAGAAATCGTACTACGCAAGATTGACGAACATTTTAAGGGGTAAATTATGGCGCTTTCACTTCCGCTTTCGACTGAAAAACTCATTCAACTTGGCGAAGTGCTTTGCCAACATTTCCCTGCAATGAATCTTGATGAAATACCCCAACAAATCGAACGAGACGTAGCCGATCTCACAACACCAATCGGACAAATCAACTATGCCATTAGTCTGTCTGATTTCTTGGAAAAAGTCTTAAAAAAACACCCGCACTTTTTAGCTCAATGGTGGCAAACTCCTCCTCAACTTTCAGATTGTCAACATTACGCTAGCCGTTTAGCTGACCAACTCTCCACTATCCAAAACGAAGAACAGCTTTACAAAACGCTACGAGATTTTCGTAATCAAGAAATGGCAAAACTCAGTTTCTGTCAAAGCTTGAATCTTGCCACCGTAGAAGAAATTTTTATTTGTCTTTCTCAACTTGCTGAAAGCCTTATCATTGGTGCGAGAGATTGGCTATATAAACAAGCTTGCGAAGAAATGGGCACGCCTTGCGATGAAAATGGCAACCCACAGCAACTCTATATTCTTGGTATGGGAAAATTAGGTGGTTTTGAGCTAAATTTCTCCTCTGATATTGATTTAATTTTTACCTATCCTTCACAAGGCGAAACCGTTGGAGCAAGACGAACCGTTGATAACGCCAAATTTTTTACCCGTTTAGGACAACGTCTGATTAATGCATTGGATCAATTTACGCCAGATGGTTTTGTCTATCGTACGGATATGCGCCTTCGCCCTTTTGGTGGCAGCGGGGCTCTTGCCTTAAGTTTTTCTGCAATGGAGCAATATTACCAAGATCAAGGGCGAGACTGGGAACGCTATGCCATGATCAAAGGGCGTATTTTAGGCGCAGATGAGCAAGACCCCAATGCAAAAACCTTACAACAATTACTTCGCCCCTTTGTTTATCGCCGTTATATTGATTTTAGTGTGATTCAAGCGTTACGTGAAATGAAAGGTAAAATTGAGCGTGAAGTGCGTCGTCGTGGCTTAAAAGACAATATTAAGTTAGGCGCAGGCGGGATTCGAGAAATCGAATTTATTGTACAAGTTTTTCAGCTAATTCGTGGTGGGCGAGAGATCAAACTCCAACAACATGAATTGCTTAAACTTCTACCCGAAATACGGGAGCTCGGTTTAATTACGCCTGAACAATATCATGAATTAAGAGACGCTTATATCTTCCTTCGTCGCACTGAAAACGTGCTACAAGCCATTGATGATCAACAAACGCAACTACTTCCGACAGATAAAGAAAATCGCCTTAGATTAATGGTCGCTTGTCGAAAATATACTTATTTAGATGAGAACAATCAGGCTACGATGAAATCTTATCCAATTGAAAACTGGGATGATTTCTATCAAATACTACAATCACACCAACAAAAAGTGCGGTCAGTTTTTGATGCATTAATTGGTGAAGAAAAAGATGAACGTACCGATGACAATAATCAGTGGATTGATTTTTTAGAAAGTGATCTTGATGACATTGAACAAATGCTGATTGATAATCACATTGATGATGACGCAATTTCCGATATCTTAGATAAACTTATTCAATTCAAAGAGGGGCTTGCGCGCCGTGTTATTGGCTCTCGTGGTCGAGAAGTTTTAGCTCACTTATTACCAAATATCTTTACCCAAATATTTGAGCAAAAAAATTACCGTACTTTATTGCCACGCATTCTTAATATTATCGATAAAATTGCGAGTAGAACGACATATTTGGAATTGCTCTTAGAAAATCCTCAAGCCATTGAGCAGCTAATTGAACTATGTGCGCAATCCCAGATGATCGCTGAACAAGTGGCTCGCTATCCTATTCTACTCGATGAATTATTAAATACTGAAGCGCTACGTAATCCATTGCCGTTCACACAGTATCCTGATGAATTGAAGCAATATATGCTGCGATTACCGCAAGATGATGAAGAACAATTTATTGACGGTTTACGCCAATTCAAACAGTCTATTTTATTACGCGTTGCAGCCGCCGATATTCTCGGCGTATTGCCTGTTATGAAAGTGAGCGATCATCTCACTTATCTGGCTGAAGCAATCATTGATGCCGTTGTCAATTTTGCTTGGCAACAAGTCAGTCAACGATTTGGGGTCCCCGAACATCTTGTAGATAAAACTGAAAAAGGCTTTTTAGTCATTGGCTACGGTAAATTAGGCGGAATTGAACTCGGGTATAAATCTGATTTGGATTTAGTCTTTTTATACCAAGCTGTTGAAGGCCAAACTATTGGTGGGAAAAAATCCATTGATAGTAACCAATTCTATTTAAGATTGGCTCAAAAAATTGTCAGCATTTTTAGTATGAACACCAGTGCAGGCATACTTTACGATGTTGATATGCGATTACGTCCTTCAGGCGATGCTGGCTTATTAGGCTGCTCACTTCAAGCATTTGAAAACTATCAACTCAATGAAGCTTGGACATGGGAGAAACAAGCACTTGTCCGTAGCCGCGCCATCTTTGGAGAAACTGAATTAAAATCAGAATTTGAGAAAATTCGCTGTAATGTGCTTTCTGCTCAAAGAGATATTAATCAGCTAAAAATTGAAGTAAGAGAAATGCGTGAAAAAATGTACGAACATTTATCTCACATAAAAGAAGGCTTTTTTAATATCAAAACAGATCGTGGTGGCATTACCGATATTGAATTTATCGCCCAGTATCTGATGCTTGCGAATGCGCCAGCTAATCCAATATTAACTAAATGGTCTGATAACGTCCGTATCTTTGATTCAATGGCAGAATATCACATTATTTCCCTAACAGAATGTGAAAAGCTCAAATCCTGCTACGTGACACTACGTAATAAAATTCATCATCTGAACTTATTAGGAAA
>CAKQTN010000122.1:0-4146 GCA_934276625.1 uncultured Haemophilus sp. | reverse complement strand
AGTAAGGTAGCCTGCATTTATTGATGGCATCCGATAAGGAGATCGCTATGGCTTTTAATCTTAAAAATAGACACCTATTGAGTCTTGTTCATCATTCAGAACGCGAAATTAATTATTTGTTAGATTTATCACGTGATTTGAAACGAGCGAAATATGCTGGAACTGAACAACCTCAGCTTAAAGGTAAAAATATCGCACTTATTTTTGAAAAGACATCAACGCGTACTCGTTGTGCCTTTGAAGTAGCGGCTCATGATCAAGGTGCACAAGTGACTTACATTGATCCAAATTCCTCTCAGATTGGACATAAAGAAAGCATGAAAGACACCGCGAGAGTTCTCGGGCGAATGTATGATGCGATTGAGTATCGAGGTTTTAAACAAAGTACCGTGCAAGAACTTGCGGATTATGCTGGAGTGCCGGTGTTTAATGGTTTAACGGATGAGTTTCATCCTACACAAATGCTCGCGGATGTTCTCACGATGATTGAGCATTGTGACAAACCACTTCATCAAATAAGTTATGTGTATATTGGTGACGCACGCAATAACATGGGGAATTCTCTTTTACTAATTGGATCAAAACTCGGGATGGATGTGCGAATTTGCGGCCCTAAGGCCCTATTACCTGAAGATAGCTTTATTGAAATGTGTAAAGGTTTTGCTAAAGAAAGCGGTGCGCGGATTACTGTAACGGATGATATCGATAAAGCTGTAAGCGGCGTTGATTTTGTGCATACTGATGTTTGGGTTTCAATGGGTGAGCCATTAGAGGCTTGGGGAGAACGTATTAAGTTATTGCTTCCTTATCAAGTAACGCCTGAACTCATGAAGCGTACAGGCAATCCAAAAGTAAAATTTATGCACTGTTTACCTGCATTCCATAATAGCGAAACCAAAGTGGGTCGCCAAATTGCTGAAAAGTATCCTGAATTAGCGAACGGCATTGAAGTGACTGAAGAGGTGTTTGAATCGCCGATGAATATTGCATTTGATCAAGCAGAAAACCGTATGCATACGATTAAAGCAGTCATGGTAGCGAGTTTAGCTTAGGAAAGATCTCGATAAATGAGTACATTTATTAATCATCTATTTTAAGAATAATTTATTTCCATACTTTTGTGATTTTATTTTTTATGTGAAAAATTAAATTTATTTTTTGATAATGATCACATTTTTTGAAAAATATTATTGACATGATATTTACACAAGCAGAGAATATACCCAACTAAGGTTAGTTTAGATAGAAAGAGGAAATTTTTCTATGCTACTTCGTACATATATACACAGATACGTCCATACGAAAGTATTGAGACTTTTACGGTTTAATCCGATAAAAGGTCGTTCTTTGATGGCGCATATCCGTCGTACACGTCATATTATGATGCCATCGCATCGTTCTTGCTTCTCATATTCAGTATTTGCTTCTCAAAACAAACCATCCAACACGGCTCTCTAAACAGAGTTGTTCTCTCTGTTTAGAGAGTCTCCACAGATTAATTTCTGAATATTTTTGTATTGTCTAGAACAGGCAAGAAATATTTTGTGAAATTAACTTAATCTTATTTAATTTAAAATAAAAAATTCTTACTTTAGTTTTTTTATATAAAAATCTAGAGTGGGTTGTTTTATTCTAAATAAATCTATTGTGTTATTAAAATTAATAATGCAGGGTAACTTTACGTCAAAAAAATAAATAAAAGGAGTTTATTATGCCAAACTTAAAAATTGCATATAGTCCAAAAGTTGAACAATATTTCTCTACAAATAGAGAATTAGTTGAAATTACCAAAACAGACTTTACTGATGTTGCCGCTATTGTGTTGACATCAGGGGATGTAGGTGAATACCTTGAACGTATTCAAGCAACAAATTTTGGTATCCCAGTATTTGTTGTTCAAACTGAAGAAGAACAAGTTGATCCGAAATTCTATGATGCTATTTATCATATTCAAGATTTAAATGGTTATGACATTAAGCTTTATAGCCGTCAAATCGAAACTGCTGCAAGACTTTATGAAGAAAAAATGTTACCTCCATTCTTCAAAATGTTAAGTGAATATGTAGAAATGGGTAATATTGCTTTTGACTGTCCGGGACACCAAGGTGGTCAATACTACCGTAAACATCCAGCTGGTCGCTTCCTTTATGACTTCTATGGTGAAAATATTTTCCGTTCAGATATTTGTAATGCTGACGTGAAATTAGGTGACTTGTTAATTCACGAAGGTGCAGCTTGTGATGCACAAAAATATGCGGCTCAAGTATTCAATGCAGATAAAACTTACTTCGTATTAAATGGTACATCTTCTTCAAACAAAGTTGCGTTAAATGCTGTATTAGCTCCGGGCGATTTAGTGTTATTTGACCGTAATAACCACAAATCAAACCACCATGGTGCATTAATTCAAGCGGGTGCAACCCCAATTTACTTAGAAACTGCACGTAACCCATTTGGTTTCATTGGTGGTATCGACAGTCACTGCTTCGAAGAAGATTATTTGAAATCATTAATTAAAGAAGTCGCACCTGAAAAATTAAACCAAAAACGTCCATTCCGTTTAGCAGTTATTCAATTAGGTACTTATGACGGTACAATTTATAACGCACGTCAAGTGGTAGATAAAATTGGTCATCTTTGTGACTACATCTTATTCGACTCTGCATGGGTAGGTTATGAACAATTCATTCCAATGATGAAAGACTGCTCTCCATTATTGCTTGAATTAAATGAAAACGACCCAGGTATTTTAGTGACCCAATCTGTTCATAAACAACAAGCAGGTTTCTCACAAACTTCACAAATTCACAAAAAAGATAAACACATTAAAGGTCAAGATCGTTATGTAAACCACAAACGTTTCAATAACGCCTTTATGTTACATGCGTCAACCAGTCCGTTCTATCCATTATTTGCGGCATTAGATGTGAATGCGAAAATTCAAGGTAGTGAAGCAGGTCGTCGTTTATGGCATGAATGTGTGAAAGTAGGTATCGAAGCACGTAAATTAGTATTAAATCACTGTGAATTAATTCGTCCATTTATTCCAACCACAATTAAAGGTAAAAAATGGCAAGATTATGACACAGAAGAAATTGCAACTAATCTCGAATTCTTCAAATTCCACCCAACAGATACATGGCATAAATTTGAAGGCTATGCTGATGAACAATACTTCGTTGACCCATGTAAATTCTTGCTTACCACTCCAGGTATCAGCTTAGAAACCGGTGAATATGAAAAATTTGGTGTACCAGCAACTATTCTTGCAAACTACTTACGTGAAAACGGTATTATTCCGGAAAAATGTGACTTGAACTCAATCTTATTCTTGCTCACTCCGGCAGAAACTCTTACCAAAATGCAAACTTTGGTTGCTCAAATCGCCTTGTTTGAAAAACACATTAAACAAGACTCTTTATTAAAAGATGTATTGCCAACTGTGTATAAAAACAATGAAGACCGTTACAAAGGCTATACCATCCGTCAATTATGCCAAGAAATGCATGATCTTTATGTAAGCCGCAATGTAAAACAACTTCAAAAAGACCTATTCCGCAAAGCAACATTACCGGAATATGCGTTAAATCCACACGATGCGAATATTGAATTCGTTCGTAACAAAGTTGAACTTGTTCCATTAACAGACATTGTTGGTCGTGTAGCTGCGGAAGGTGCGTTACCTTATCCTCCAGGTGTGTTATGTGTGGTTCCAGGAGAAAGATGGAGTCCAACTGCACAAAAATACTTCCTTGCATTAGAAGAAGGTATCAACACATTACCTGGCTTTGCACCTGAAATCCAAGGGGTTTACTTACAAAAAGACCCTGATGGACGTACTCGTGCATATGGCTATGTTTTAACTGACTATTAATGAAGTGAGGTTATGAGGTTTTTCCTCATAACCCTCTCAGCACAAACAAAAAAAGTGCGGTTAAAAACATCTGATTTTTTGACCGCACTTGTAGGAGTATAAATTATGAGTGCTAAAAGTAATAAAATTGGTGTGGTACAACTCACCATTCTTACCATGGTTAATATGATGGGTTCCGGTATCATTATGTTACCGACCAAATTAGCCGAAATTGGGACTATTTCCATCGTTTCTTGGCTTGTAACAGCCGTTGGTTCAACAGCCTTAGCTTA
>CAKQTN010000121.1:0-4160 GCA_934276625.1 uncultured Haemophilus sp. | reverse complement strand
CGGGTATCCGCTTGCTCTGCGGCTTGACGCTCTTGCTCCGCTTGAACAATACGTGAAGCCAATACAGACATCGCTTTAGCTTTATTTTTATGTTGTGAACGCTCATCCTGACATTCCACCACAATACCTGTTGGAATGTGGGTAATACGTACCGCAGAGTCTGTGGTATTAACGTGCTGACCACCCGCACCAGATGAACGGTAGGTATCAATACGTAAATCTGCTGGATTGATTTCTGGCATTTCAGATTCTGGTAATTCAGGCATCACCGCAACAGTACAAGCAGAAGTATGAATACGACCTTGGCTTTCTGTTTTTGGTACGCGTTGTACACGATGACCGCCTGATTCAAATTTTAATTGACCGTACACGCCATCACCGCTTACTTTAACGATCACTTCTTTATAACCGCCCTGCTCGCTTTCATTTGCGCTGAGCATTTCAACACGCCAGCGTTTACTTTCAGCATAACGGCTGTACATACGGAATAAATCGCCGGCAAAGATACCCGCTTCATCACCACCTGTACCCGCACGAATTTCTAAATAGCAGTTATATTCATCATTTGGATCTTTCGGTAATAAAAGAATTTGAAGTTGTTGCTCCACTTCTTCAATTTCGGCTTTGGATTCTTCAATTTCCATTTCTGCCATTTCTTTCATCTCAGGATCATCTAACATCAACTCTGCTTCAGCAATGTTAGAATTAAGCTGATTCCAACGATTAAAACATTTCACCACATCTTCAAGTTGTGAATATTCTTTAGAATACGCACGGAATTTATCCTGATCCGAAATCACCGACGCATCGCCTAGCAATGCCTCTAATTCTTCATAACGTTCTTTTAAACTTTCAAGTTTTGCAATAATAGAATCTTTCATATTTTTATAAAGTTAAAGCCAAAAATAAAATCGGCCTATTCTAGCCGATTTTAAGGAAAATTGACAGACGCAAAATCTGCCTAAAAATGACCGCACTTTAGATGCGAGTAACATCAAATTTCGCTAAATCAATTCGATCTTCCGTACCATAAAATTGAGCCAACGCATGACGCAAGGTTTCTGCGCGTTTTGGTAAGCCTTTTTCTGCATAGGTTTTTACTTGTTCATATACCGCTTGCTTAAATGGTTGCGTATCTCCCGGATTGCCATTCAAATTATCCGCACTAGCAAAATAACGGAATCCCGCCGCAGTGGCTAAAATCCATTCCAGTGCTTGAGGCTTCACTTCAACCTTTTCAAAATCACGCTGACGATCTTCTGAACGGCCATCCGGCTCATACCAATAGCCAAAATCTTCTAATTTACGGCGCTCTTTCCCTGCCACTAACCAATGGGCAATTTCATGTAATGCACTGCTGTAAAAGCCTCTCGCAAAGTAAATCGCGTTATAAGGCACCTCATCATTTGCAGGAATGTAAATCGGCTCATCCCCACCTTTAACCAATCGCGTATTATATTCTTCTTCAAAACATTGATTAAAAATCGCAATGATGTCCTCAAGTTTGTGTTCCATGCTTTCTCCAAATATTTTTATCAATAAAGCCTCTTAAAAGGTTTAAGAATTATCTCATTTTTAATGTTTTTCACAAAATCTTAGGTAAATAAAAACCGTCTGTAAATGCAGACGGCTTTTGATATGAACATAAAAAAGTGTTTGATTAGCTTGAAACGACTTTTATACCTAAACCAACCATAACGACACCTAGTACACGATCGATCCAATGTCCAGCACGTTGGAATTGTCCATTAACGGAAGGAATGGAAAGCAAAAATGCCACCACGGCAAACCACGCAAATTGCAAGACCATCATCCACACCCCGTAAATAGCTAACTGCCACAATGGCATATCAGGGGAAAGCACGACAGTAAACACCGAAACAAAATAAACAGGAGCTTTCGGATTTAATACGTTGCATAAAAAACCTTTCCATAAGGTTTTGAGTGGGCTTTGAGGCGCCACTTCTATTTTGCGAACCTCTGTAACCTCTTTTTTAGCTTTAGCACGTAAACCGTGAACACCTAGCCAAATCAAATAAGCGCCACCCACAATTTTAATTGCGGTGAGTAACCATGAAGCCTGTGCAATCACCACTGCTAAGCCCAAAACGGAATAAGTGATATGTATGCCTAATCCCAACGCAACACCCAATGCACAAATCATTCCCGCTTTGCGACCTCGACTTAATGTCTGTTGAGAAACAAAAATAAAGTCAGGCCCAGGGGAAATAGCGGCTAATAAGTGAATCCCTGTAATTAATAAAAAACCGTGCCAAAATTCCACGTTTTACTCCCATTCGTTATAAACTTTAGAGTAATGATAACAAAACTGTACTCTGGGAAAAACTTTTTGTAGGGATATTGTTGGAATCAGCTTTTAAGTGCGGTCAAATTTCAACGCATTTTTACAAATCCGTTTCAAAAATAGACCGCTATTTACTTTATTTCAATCCTTTTTCTACCAACCAGTTTTCCAGCACATTGGCGATTTCTACGTTATTTGCTTTGGCAAAGGCGAAATCTTCAAATACTACGAAAAAGCCGGCCACCTGCAAGCCTGTGCGGAGGAAATTGAAACGCTGCTGCTGGAAAAATTGGAGCGGTGGGAGACGCTAGAAGCGAAGCTGAACGGGGATTTATTCAGGTACCCTGATGGAGCGTTTGAAAGCCAAAGGCTACCTGAAAAATAAAAAGCAGTCTGCACTTTGGTTTTCCGCGTGCAGGCTGCTTTTATTTGCTAATTACAAAACCGGTAATCGGTATAACCATGCTCCACGCTGCGGAACATTGTGGCACGGTCGGGCTAGTTCAGTTCTGCGCCCAGCTCAAAGTGGCGCGCAAGTCGGGATTGGCCAGAAATGCCGAACCGTAGACAATCAGATTGGCAATGCCTTTTTCCAGTCCCGCCTCGCCTGTGTCGCGGGTAAAACCCGATTTATTACGTTACGTTGTTAACTCAATCACTAGTTGTTAACTCAATCACTATATGTTACATTGGTAATAATCAAACGCATATCGTGTTTGATTAGCTTTTCCAACCCACATAAGGAGTGTTCTATGAAACAAAATGTTATTGTCGCCTTATTTGACGTTCCTAGCGAAGCCTATCAAGCCTTTTCCGAATTGAAGGCCTACACGCAGACTGCCGATACTTTGATTGCCCAAGCCGTCCTGATTAAAAAGGAAAACGGCCTAATTATCCCGGCGGAAAGCACGGACTTTACCGCAAACACCGAAGGAGGGGCTTGGACGGGCGGTCTTATCGGCGCATTGGTGGGCATACTCGGTGGCCCAATTGGCATGCTGCTGGGTGGTACGGCCGGCGCGCTCATCGGCAGCGACGCAGGCACGGCGGCTACTATCGGAGAAGGTCTACTGTTAGAAAATACCGCCCAAAAACTGAATGACGGCAGTACTGCCGTGATTATCCTGGCTCAAGAATCCGACGAATCCGTGTTGGACGGGTTCTTCAACCGCTTCAAAACCGTCATCCTGCGTCAAGATGCCACTGTCGTCCAACGGGACGTGCTGGCTGCCGTAGAAGCACAACGGGAGGTGGAACGCCAAGCGCACGAGGCATGGAAGAAACAGCGCAAAGCCGAATTTAAAGAAAAATTGGAAACCTTCAAAGCCGACATTAAACAAAAATTCGACAAACTAGCCGCCAAACTAAAATAAAGCCTGTTAACTCGACCCCTACCAAATGTAGGGGTTTTTCAATGAACGGGTAAGTTTACAAGTAATATTTTTCAGGCAGCCTTCAAAGCTATCTGAAACCTTGTTTACCCATCAGAAACACCCTGACGAACCATTCAACCTAATTTTGAAGAATCCCAAAAAAGATTTCATGGCGGAAACCCCTAAATTTATTAAAGAATACGACAACAACACGGGCAAAATTCCGTTTGATAAATTCGAGCAGTTCTTCAAAGCGAAATTGAAATAATATGAATAAATAAAAAACCGTCTGAAATGATCGTTTCATACGGTTTTTAAAATGATTAAGTGCGGTCAAATTTCAACGTATTTTTGCAATTAACCAAATACTTTTTCCAAGTGTGCTTGGTAGTCCGCTAAGTATTTTTCTACTTGTGGATTTTTAATCACATCGTTACATAAGAATGTCGGCAGACGGGTCAAGCCGATGAACTCGTTGAGTT
>CAKQTN010000120.1:0-4191 GCA_934276625.1 uncultured Haemophilus sp. | reverse complement strand
CTCATAGAGATATAAGCAACAACTGCCGAAAATGCCATCGTTAATCCCAATAAGAAATAGGTATTACGTAGCACTTTATGTGTGCTAAGTAGTGATTCTTCCTGTGAATTAACCACAATGCGAGATTGCATAAAAGCTCCTTATTTTACAAAGAATAAATTTGATGAAACATCACTTCGTAAAGTAAGGGCTACAGGTAAAAAAGTCAATGGTAAATCAAGAATTTGTTTTAATTTTTAAATTTAAGAAGGTAAAAGTGATCTACCCCCAAAACCTGGACATCTAATTTGAGATGCAGATTATGTCCTACTCTTATCAATTTCGTTTGAAAATTATCAAACTCGTCACCGAACAGGATTATGGTATCCGTGAGGTGGCTAAACTTCATCAAATTTCCCATGCTCTCGTCATTTATTGGCTAAAAGCATTTCGGGAAAGAGGGCTTGATGGCATAAAATCGCCTTATACAAACCTTCAAACACCGAAAGTAGTGAAGCCAAAGATGAAAAAGAAAGGCATTGAAATTCCAGAAACCACAGACTTTTCACCTAAAGCGGCTTAAAAATAAGCCGCTTGTCATCGTTATTTTTCAGCAAACACTCGAATTTGCTCTGCGCCTAAATGCCCTGGCACAGTTTTCTTCACATTTAAATCAGAATCTAAAAATAGATTAAACGGATAACCTCGAACATGAACACGATCAATAATATCACCATTTTCATCTAGCAAGACTTTAATATTTTTATATTCTAGCCCTTTGTACCATTCAATAAAATCAGCAGGTGATTTTTCACCTTTATGACCTGGCGAAACAATGGTTATGACTTCAAATCCACGATTTTTTTCCGCACTTAAATCATCAATTTCAGCTAAGCCAGCCAAGCAAATTGGACACCAAGATGCCCACATTTTTACATACACAGGTTTGCCTTTATATTGGCTTAAAGTAACTGGCTGATTGTTTAAGTCTTTGAGTTGAACATCCGCCAAATTAGTTTGTGCAAAAGTGTTTAGGCTGAATGCCATTAAAAATATTGATAGTAGTTTTTTCATTGTTTTTTTCCTTTTATAGATTTCTTTTGTTGAGGTTATGTCTTACGAAAAATTATTCGTAATCAATAAAATGCCCATCACGATAATTAAAATTCCGCCACCGATTTTAAATTTGTCTAAGTGTTTATTTAACCCTTTGGCACGTTTTAGCAAGCTATCAGAGAAAAACGAAAACAGCACAAAAGGCGTTGCTAAACCAAGTACATAAACAAACATCATTGATGCACCGTAAAGTGCAGAGCCTTCATCGCCTGATAAAGCTAACACGGAAGCCAAAATCGGGCCAATACAAGGTGTCCAACCAAGACTAAACGTTAAACCAAGCACAAATGCCTCAAGTGCGGTCGATTTTCCTGATGTTTTGATTTCCACTAATTTCGTGCGTTCCAACAAACCAATTTTGAAAATGCCAAGTTGATGAATACCCAAAATAATCACGATAACGCCAGCGATAATGCGGGTAGTGTTACTAAATAAAATATTCCCTAAAAAACCAAAACTAAAGCCTAGACTTACAAATGTAAGGGAAAGCCCTAAAATAAATAAAAAAGTATTTAGGACTTTTTTACCGCCTTTACTCAAAATACCAAAATAAATTGGAATAATCGGGAAAATACAAGGCGAAAGAAAAGAAGCAAGCCCAGCTAAAAATACAGTTCCAATAAGGAGTTGTTGATCTAACATCCTGCATCTCCTTATTTTTTAATTGATTGAATCAAATATCCGTATCCTGCTTTTTCCATTTCAGCTAACGGAATAAATTTAATTGATGCGCTGTTAATGCAATAGCGCAAACCGCCTTTATCTTTCGGGCCGTCATCAAATACGTGACCTAAATGAGCATTGCCCGCACGGCTTAGCACTTCGGTACGTTGCATATTAAAACTATTATCTGTTTGATAATGCACTACCTCTTTTGCTATTGGTTTCGTAAAACTCGGCCAGCCACAACCCGATTCAAATTTATCATTTGAAGAGAAAACAGGCTCGCCCGTGGTGACATCAACATAAATACCCGGTTGGAAGTTATCCCAATATTCGTTACTAAAAGAGCGTTCAGTATGTTTATTTTGAGTAACGGAATATTGCAACGGTGTCAATTTCGCTTTAAGTTCTGCATCACTCGGTTTCGGATAATCTTTCTCGTCAATCATAGGTTCATCTGCTTTGGTAATATCAATATGGCAATAACCATTTGGATTTTTCTTTAAATAATCTTGATGATATTCTTCTGCTACGATGTAATTTTTAAGCGGCTGCACCTCAATTTGCACTGGTTTTTTATATTTGGTTTGAAGCTGGGCGAGTGCTTGTTCGATCACCGCTTTATCTGCCCCATCTTGATAATAAATCCCTGTGCGATATTGTCTGCCACGATCGTTACCTTGTTTGTTTACACTCGTTGGATCAATCACTTTAAAATAATATTGCAATAATTTATCGAGCGAAATTTGATTTGCATCGTAAGTGACTTTTACTGTTTCTGCGTGATCGGTTACGCCAATCATCTGATAACTGGTTTTTTCCGTATTACCATTGGCATAGCCAGAAATCGCATCTTTCACCCCGTGAATGCGCTCCATATATGCTTCCATACCCCAGAAACAGCCACCAGCAAGATAAATTTCTCGAATGTTTTGTGTATTTTCCATTGCCATTTTTTGTTCTCCAGATGATGATGTTGAATTTTGTATTGCTAAAGTTGGTGTAGCACAACAAAGTGCGGTAATAAATAGAAATGTTTTTGATAGTTTCATTGTTTTTCCTTATGATGTGAAAATTAACGTTACATAAGGTTAGACGGCGGATAATCCGATTTCTTACAGATTTTTGTAAAATTTTTAAAGAAATTGACTGAAATCCATTGTTATAACCAATAATAAAGAGCTAAAAAACACTGTTTCGCCCTCTTTTCTAAGGTAAAAAAATCTATATGCAATCATATTCCACTCCTTCGCTTTATCACAAAGCGGTGCAAAGTATGAGCCGCCGAGGAAATTGCTATGATAATGCGGTGATTGAAAGTTTTTTGCGATACTAAAATCAGAGTGTTTTTACTCTCGGACTTATCATTCAATTGCTGGATTACAGGCTAAAATTGAAGAATATTTAGTGTATTACAACCCAAAACGCATTAAACTTGCTTTCAAAGGATTGAGCCCAGTGCAATACCGATCTCAATATTTAAGTTAACTAACCTGTCCAACTTTTGGGGGGCAGATCAAAGAGCGATTAATTTCATCATTAAATTTGACCTCACTTTCTTTTAACAAGGACAATCAAGGAACAATCATGCAACTCCCTACCCTACAATCCGCAAAATTAATTCGCCGCTATAAGCGTTTTTTGACTGATATTGAATTACCAAATGGTGAAGTGATCACGATTCATTGTGCAAATACTGGTGCAATGACTGGCTGTGGTGAAAAAGGCGATACCGTTTGGTACTCTCATTCTGATAGCCAAACGCGCAAATATCCACACAGTTGGGAATTAACGCAATTAGCAAATGGCCAACTTGTTTGTATTAATACGCACAGATCCAACCAGTTAGTCTTTGAAGCCTTGCAAAATAAACAAATCAAAGAACTCGCTATGTATGATGAAATTTATCCTGAAGTGAAATATGGTGAAGAAAATAGCCGTATCGACTTCTTACTTAAAGGTGGGGGCTTGCCAGATTGTTATGTTGAAGTGAAATCAATCACTTTTGTAAAAGGCACATTAGGGATGTTTCCCGATGCGGTAACTACTCGTGGACAAAAACATGTTCGCGAGCTTTTAGCTATGAAAAAACAAGGACATCGAGCCGTTGTTCTCTTTGCCGGATTACATGATGGCTTCGATCGTTTTAAAATCGCTGAGTTTGTAGATCCTGAATATGATCGTCTTTTAAAGGACGCCAAATCTCAGAGCGTTGAAGCTTATGCTTATGCGGGAAAATTTAACATTTCAGATGGCATTCCGACCGCACTTTCTCTCACAAAAAGTGTACCTTACATCGATTAAAAAATAATTGAGAATTATTTGCATTTTGTTATTGACAATGAATTTGAGAATGGTTATCATCTAGCCATTCCAAAAACAAACAGATAATCACTCCAACTTCACGCCTATTTCCCCACAAATAGGCGTTTT
>CAKQTN010000119.1:0-4198 GCA_934276625.1 uncultured Haemophilus sp. | reverse complement strand
GCCTTTAAACTTTATGATACTTATGGCTTCCCACTTGATTTAACTGCAGACGTATGTCGTGAGCGTGATATTGCAATTGATGAAGCCGGTTTTGAGCGTGAAATGGAAGCACAACGTGTACGCGCACAATCTGCAAGCCAATTCGGCATGGATTACAACAATGTTATTCGTGTAGAAGGTGAAACGAAATTTGAAGGTTATACTGAATCAGAATCTTTAGCCAAAGTGACCGCACTTTTCCATGATGGTAAATCAGTAGAGAGTATTACTGCAGGCCAAAGCGCTGTGGTAATTTTAGAAAACACTCCATTCTATGCAGAATCGGGTGGCCAAATTGGCGACAGCGGTTATTTAACCTCTCAAGGTATTCAGTTTAATGTAAAAGATACTCAAAAATATGGTCAAGTATTCGGCCATATTGGTGAGTTGGAGCAAGGTAGTTTAAAAGTCGGACAAACAGTCAATGCGGTTGTGGATGCAGCAAGACGTCATCAAACGTCACTTAACCATTCTGCAACACACTTATTACACGCCGCATTGCGTCAAGTTTTAGGTCACCATGTAGTGCAAAAAGGATCATTAGTATCCGATACCGCATTACGTTTTGACTTTGCTCATCCGGAAGCGATTACCAAAGCACAGCTTAACGAAATTGAAACGTTGGTAAACCAAAAAGTACGTGAGAATTATGTGGTTCAAACGGATGTAATGGATATCGAAGCGGCAAAAGCAAAAGGTGCAATGGCGTTATTCGGTGAAAAATATGCTGATGTGGTACGTGTTTTAACAATGGGGGATTTCTCCATTGAACTTTGTGGTGGCATTCATGCTAAACGTACCGGTGATATCGGTTTATTTAAAATTGTGGCGGAAACTGCAGTTGCAGCAGGTGTTCGTCGTATTGAAGCGGTAACGGGTGAAAATGCAATTAATTGGTTACATAACCAACAACGTATTCTTACTCAAAGTGCAGATTTATTTAAATCTGACGTTAATACCCTTGTTGAGAAAATTCAGCAACTTCAAGATAAAGCGAAGAAAGCAGAAAAAGAATTACAAGGATTAAAAGAAAAAGCCGCAATGCAAGCGGGGTCCGATTTAGTGAAAAGTGCGGTTAAAATTAATGATGTTTCTGTAATCGTACATCAACTAGACGGAATTGAAACTAAATCGTTACGTGTGATGGTTGATGATTTAAAAAATCAACTTGGTTCAGGCGTAATTGTATTTGCATCTATTTTAGATGATAAAGTCAACCTCGTCGTTGGCGTAACAAGCGATTTAACTACTAAAGTGAAGGCTGGTGAGCTAGTGAATTTAATGGCTCAGCAAGTTGGTGGGAAAGGCGGTGGTCGCCCTGATATGGCAATGGCAGGAGGCTCCCAACCAGAAAATGTGAATCTAGCATTAACTGTCGCACAAAACTGGTTAAGCAATAATCTGTAGTACAAGCAGGTCGGTGGGATGCCGATCTTTACTTGATTGATAGGGATATCTAATAAATGCAAACTAAGGAGATAAAAGATGTTAATCTTAACTCGAAAAGTTGGCGAAAGTGTTCTCATTGGAGACGATATTTCTATCACGGTTTTGAGTGTACGTGGAAACCAAGTCAAACTCGGTGTGCAAGCGCCTAAAGAAGTATCCGTTCACCGAGAGGAAATTTACCAACGAATTCTGCAGTCAAAAGATGAACATATAGATGGGGCATCTTAGACCGACGAGTTTTATGAATGTTTTACATTCTATTTATAATTTAATTAACGTTTTTTCAAAAAATTAAACCCATTGGTTTGCAAGATTTTAAAAATAACGGAATTTGAGTTATAAAGGTAGAGAAGGAACTTTTCCAACTTAAATCTATTAAAATTTAATAAATAATGACCGCACTTTTGTGTTACAGAAGTGTGGTCATTGAATATTTAAACAAAAAGGAAAATCAATGAAAGCAATTATTCCCGTAGCCGGTCTAGGCACCCGTATGTTGCCAGCAACAAAAGCGATTCCAAAAGAAATGTTAACGCTTGTGGATAAACCACTGATTCAATATGTTGTTAATGAGTGTGTCGCAGCAGGAATTAAAGAAATCGTGTTAGTTACACATTCTTCTAAAAATGCGATTGAAAACCACTTTGATACGTCTTTTGAGTTGGAAACCATGCTTGAGAAACGTGTTAAACGTCAACTTTTGGAAGAGGTTCGTTCTATTTGTCCTAAAGATGTAACCATCATGCACGTTCGTCAAGGCAATGCGAAAGGTTTAGGCCATGCTGTGCTATGTGGTCGTCCTGTCGTTGGAAACGAGCCGTTTGCAGTGGTGTTACCTGATGTGCTTTTAGCAGATTTTACGGCAAATCAAAAGAAAGAAAATCTTTCAGCAATGATTAAACGTTTTAAAGAAACACAAGCAAGCCAAATTATGGTAGCACCTGTTGCCGCGGATGAAGTGAGTAGCTATGGTATCGCAGATTGTGGTGGCGTAGAGTTAAAAGGTGGCGATAGCGTTAAAATTAATAGCATTGTTGAAAAACCATCTGTGGAAGAGGCACCATCAAATCTTGCTGTTGTTGGTCGTTATGTGTTCTCTGCTGAAATTTGGGATTTATTAGAAAAAACACCAGTTGGTGTGGGCGATGAAATCCAATTAACGGATGCAATCGATATGCTTATTGAGAAAGAGACCGTTGAAGCGTTCCATATGACAGGCAGAAGCTTTGACTGTGGTGACAAGATTGGCTATATGGAAGCTTTTGTAGAATATGGTCTTCGTCATGATAAATTAGGTAAAGAGTTTAAAGCTTTCCTAAAAGATCTTGCAAAAACCTTATAATAGACTGAAACCACCGAAAGGTGGTTTTTATTTATATATTTGGATTACACAATATAAAAGATAAAAAAAGAAGGCATCTAATGATGCCTTCTTCTTTTTCTATGAAACGAAATCTTAGTTATTTTTCGCTAATAAAGTGCGGTAGATAATACCACCTAAAATACCACCGATAATCGGCGCAACCCAGAATAACCATAATTGGTCGATTGCCCAAGAACCTTGGAATACCGCAACTGCAGTACTACGAGCCGGGTTTACAGAGGTATTTGATACAGGAATGCTGATTAAGTGGATTAACGTTAAGCCTAAACCAATTGCAATTGGCGCAAAACCTGCAGCTGCATTTTTATGAGTTGAACCCATGATGATTAATAAGAAGAATGCAGTCAATAATACTTCTGCTACGAATACCGCTTCTAAAGAATAACCTTCAGGAGAATGTTCGCCGTAGCCATTAGATGCGAAACCGGCAGTCACATCAAAGCCCGCTTTACCTGATGCGATAAGATAAAGTGCTGCACCCGCTACTAAACCACCAACTACTTGAGAAATAATGTATGGAAGAGCATCTTTCGCAGAGAAACGACCGCCAGCCACTAAACCAAGTGTTACAGCTGGGTTAAAGTGACCACCAGAAATGTGACCTACAGCATAAGCCATGGTTAATACGGTTAAACCAAACGCAAATGCAACGCCTACATAACCGATACCTAGGTTGACAGAAGCGGCAAAGATTGCACTACCACAACCACCAAACACTAACCAAAATGTGCCGAAGAATTCAGCAAAAAGTTTTTTTGACATAATAGACCTCAATATTAAACATGTCGTTATCTTCAAATAACAATAATGTATTGCGAATGCAACAGGCATTTAGTCAAAGGTAATGATTTTTAGTTCTGCAAATTATTGTAAATGTTTGTAAGTGAATGTAAGGGAAATAGCATGCTATACTTTTAGCCGTCTAGATTGTCATTTTGCTTATTTTTCATTAAAATACGGATAAATTATCAGGTTATTTAAGGTGCATTATGGCAAACTGGGATGGCAAATATATTAGCCCTTATGCAGAGCATGGCAAAAAGAGCGAGCAAGTCAAAAAAATTACAGTGTCTATTCCAATTAAAGTATTGGAAATTTTGACGAACGAGCGTACGCGTCGTCAGCTGAAAAGTTTGCGCCATGCAACAAATAGTGAATTGCTTTGTGAGGCATTCTTGCATGCTTTTACAGGTCAGCCATTACCGACTGATGCAGATTTAATGAAAGAACGCCATGATGAGATTCCTGAAAATGCCAAAGAGATCATGCGTGATTTAGGCATCGATCCTGAAAGCTGGGAATATTAATTTATCCTTTTAATCCTTC
>CAKQTN010000118.1:0-4212 GCA_934276625.1 uncultured Haemophilus sp. | reverse complement strand
ATCAACTATACTTTAGTAAATGCTGATACGGGTGAAAAACAAGAAGGTACCTTCATGCCAATGGTAGCGGGTGATGGCCCTCACTACGGTGCAAACGTGAAAATGATGGGTGTGGGTAACTATAAATTAACTTACCACATCGACCCTCCATCAAAAGCAGGTATGCACCGTCATACCGACCCAGAAACTGGCGTTGGTCGTTGGTGGAAACCATTTGATGTAAGTTATGAATTCAAATTCACTGGCATCAAATAATCTCAGGTAAATATTGATTTTACCGACTTGCCTTCCCCTGTTTGTCAGGGGAAGGCAATAGCATTTCATTTAACCTTAAAATATCGTCTGTTTTATCCTATTAAATGGTCAAACTATGAATTATTTTTTTACTTTTCTGCTTCAAGCACTTTTACCTTTTTCATTATTGCTCGGTGTTTATCACAGTAAACAATCCTCTGTAAGTGCAAAAAAAATAATTTGGCTTAGCCTATTCGCTTTTATTGCCGGTATCGTACTGCGCCTTAGTTTACCTGCGGGACAAATAACCAATTTAATCGTCAATGCGGTAATATTGGTGCTATTGATTATCTTTGCCTTATGTTTAATTTTCGGCAAAGGTCGCTTACCTGCCTTTTGGCAAACTGTATTAATGCTCATCGCTGGAAGCTTCTGGGCAAAAGATCCCAACATTACCGCTCTCGTTTCTACAGATGTCATCAACACGGACTCAATCCTGCACATAAGTGCGGTCATTTTTGCCTTTGTTTTTTGTTTATGCTTACAAGGTTGGAGCGATTTACTTTTAAAACAAGCGGGAAAAACACAACAAAAATCGACCGTACTTTTAAAAGGTGTGATGAGCCTTCTCTTAATTTGCTTACTGATTCCACTTATTGGCGAACTCTTATTAATTTTAATGAAACTTCAAGTGCTTGAACTCACCAAACTACGTTTAAGCTTTGTTGCAAAATCAGGCGAAATCACTCGCTGGTTAAATTACATCTGTGCAGCCTTACTCTTCGTTGTACTAGCCATCTTCTACGGCAAAATTCATTTATCACGCAAGCAACAAGTTATTAATGCGACACAAGAACCCATTGAAAAACGCCAAAAATTAGCCGCATTGCGTACCTCCTCTCGCTTACTTGGGTGGGGCTATTTGGCCTTAGCAATTATTTTTGCTACACAGATTTATTGGGAGCAAATTGCTTCTCGTCCACCACAACTTTCAGAAGCTATTCCTCTGACCTTAGATGAAAAGCAACAAGTCCATATTCCAATTGAACAAGTAAAAGACGGTAAATTACATCGTTTTGTCTGGATTGCTGATGACGGTAAAGCCGTACGTTTCTTTGTCATTAATCGTCAACCAGATAAATTAAGTCTAGCTGCGGTATTTGATGCCTGCTTGCTTTGTGGTGACCAAGGTTATGTGATGGAAGGTAACCAAGTCGTTTGTGTGGGCTGCGGCGTACATATGTTTATTCCATCTATTGGTAAACCGGGTGGCTGTAATCCTGTGCCGATTGAAGATTGGCAACAAACTGAGACTGAAATTCTCATTAATCGGAACAGCTTAGAAGAAGGATTAAATTTATTTAGCACGATTGTTGAAATCGATGTAAAAGATCCGATTAGTGGCGCTCAAATGAAAAACACTAAAACGGAACACAAATATAATTACGAAGGTAAAACTTACTTCTTTGAAAGTGAGAAAAATCTTGATTTATTCCGTGATAACCCTGAAAAGTATTTAGGTAAGGGGGAATAATGCTAGCAAGAATGTTATTTCAATCTTGGCGTTTCAGCATTAAACGTAAACTGTTGGCTGTGATTACTATTTTCTTAGCGGCTGGCTTAGTCTCTGCGCTCTTGGCGGTATCCATTGATATTGGCGATAAAATGGCAAAAGAGCTCAAATCTTACGGAGCCAATATTTTAGTTGAACCTGCAAGTAATGCAGCCTTGCCTGATGAGCTTAGTCATAACGCAGATTTAAGTAGCCAAGATTTTCTCGATGAAAAAGAGCTGCCGAATATTAAAGATATTTTCTGGCGAAATAATATCGTAGGTTTTGCACCGTTATTAAGTGCAGATGTAAAAGCGGAAACGCTTTCCACAAACACTCACGATAAATCAACCGCACTTGGACAAATTAATGTGTTAGGTACGTTTTTCGATCACAACATCCCTGTACCAGATGAAGATGATTACCACACAGGACAAAAAATCATTAGTCCTTATTGGCATGTGCAAGGGGAATGGGTCAACGATCTTGAAACACCTGAAGGAGAATTTATTCCTGCATTGATTGGTGAGCAATTGGCTCAACGAACTGGCTTAAAACAAGGTGATAAAATCCAGCTTCGCTATCAAAATAATGAGCTAGATAATCAAAGTGCGGTTGAAATTACCGGTATTTTATCCACGGGTGGGACTGAAGATAATCAATTAGTCATGCCGCTCAACGCTGTGCAAAAATTACTGGGCTTAGAAGGAAAAATTCAATCAGTTAAAGTCTCTGCGCTTACCGTACCTGAAAATGATCTTTCTCGTAAAGCCCGTGCTAATACCGATGCATTGGATGCGGAAGAGTACGATCGTTGGTATTGTACGGCTTATGTCTCGTCTATTTCACACCAATTAGAAGAAGCTATCTCAGGCGCTATTGTTCGCCCAATTTGGCAGGTTGCGGCTTCAGAAGGTGTGGTCATTGGTAAAATCCAGTTATTGCTTGCTGTCGTGACTCTCGCCGCTTTAATCGCGGCAGCTATGGGGATTGCCTCATTAATGAGTACAGGGATCATTGAGCGTTCAAAAGAAATTGGTTTAATGAAAGCGTTAGGCGCATACCAATGGCAAATCTCGTTATTGTTTTATTGCGAAGCCATTATCAGTGCCTTAATTGGTGGTTCGCTTGGTTGTATTGCTGGTTGGGGCTTAGCAAGATTTATTGGATCTGCGCTATTTGGCGTTCCGCTCAGTTTTGCTTGGATTGTCATCCCTTGCGTATTGATGCTGTCTATTTTAATTGCTGTAGTGGGTACTTGGTTCCCTGCTCATCGTATTGCCAAACTTTACCCTGTGGAGGTGCTCTATGGCCGCCAATAAAAGTATGTTTTGGCGTTTGATCTTCCAAGCATTACGCCTACGTTTACAACGAGTATTTATTATCTTCTCTGCACTGACTGTTGGTGCGTCCATTGTGACGGCAATGGCTGCGGTGTATTTCGATATTAATACCAAAATGAGCCAAGAGCTCCGTACTTTCGGGGCAAACTTTTACATCGGTGCAGCCAATGGTGGATTGATGAAAGAACGCCAATTAAAGCAAATTCTGCACAATGCACCGGATAATTTCATCACCGCTGCCAGTCCTTATTTATATGGTGTTGCGCGAAGTGATTTAGAAAAAATTGTGATTATGGGCGTGTGGTTTGAAGATATGCGTGTGCTTGCACCTTATTGGCAAATTACCGGCTCAGCCATTAATGTGAATTTTGATGATCGCAATGCCATGATTGGGAAAACCTTAGCAGAACGCCTTAATTTAGGTGTTGGAAGTAAATTAACGCTGTCTAAAAATGCGGTTGAAAAACATGAATTCACGATAAAAGGTATTGTTGAGGCAGGTGATGCCACAGACAACATGTTAATCGTGAATTTAGAGTTTGCCCAAAATTGGTTGGATAAAGAAGGATTAGCAAATAACGCCTTACTCAATGTAAAAAATGAACAAGGTAATGTCGCACAATTTGCCCAGGACATTATGCAACATCAACCCGATCTGACTGCTCGACCAATTCGAAAAGTCTCCGCTTCGGAAGGACAGATTTTAGATAAAATCAAAGGCTTAATGGGCTTAATCTCATTGGTCATTTTGATTCTTGCCACCCTTTGTGTGAACACCACGTTGATTGCAATTGTTGGTGAGCGAGCAAAAGAATTTGCACTACAAAAAGCCTTAGGCGCCAAACAAAGTGACATCATTAAACAGATTAGTACTGAGATCCTCATCATTGCGCTTTGTGCAATTGTCGCGGGACTGATTCTCGGCTATATCTTGGCTCAATTACTTGGATTAACCGTATTTAAATCTTACATTGATATGCGTCTACCGGTTATTCCAATTACTATCGTCTTATCGTTATTGGTTGCCTTTATTGCGGTGATTGTACCAACCAAACGCGCTTTAAATATCCAAACCGCAAATGT
>CAKQTN010000117.1:0-4216 GCA_934276625.1 uncultured Haemophilus sp. | reverse complement strand
ATTAAGGCGATAAATAAACCACCGAAGAGTTGCCATATTTCTGTCATCATTTGCTCCTAAGATTTGCCTTTTTCACTGACATTTAAACTTAATAATGCCGATTGAGCACGTGTTAAAAAGGCCTCTTTAGCCTCTCCGTTCTCAATCTTTAATGGTTCGCCAACATAAAGATCACATAATAATGGGATCGGTAAAATAAAGCCTTTTGGTAAAACATTATTCATATTACTAATCCAAACGGGAACAAACTCACAATCAGGGTTTTCTTTGGCTAAATAAAACAATCCACTTTTAAACGGCTGAAGTGGTAAATCATCATCCATCTTACGAGTTCCTTCAGGAAAAATAATCAGGGAGTCATTGACTAATGCTTCACTCATTTGTCGTATGGCTGCTTTTGGATCTTGGCTATTACGCTCAATGAGTAACATATTGAACACTTTATAGGCTAAAAAGCGACGAATTGCGCCTTTCGTCCAATAATCTTTGCCTGCAACAGGGCGAGTTTGTTTTCTTACTTCATAAGGCAATGAAATCCAAAGTAAGATAAAATCCCCATGACTATTATGATTGGCAAAATAGACACGATGCCCTTCTGAAGATTGTTCCGCAATTGCGGCTTGTGGTCGAACGCCTGTAATAAAAGAAGCAAAACGACACAATAAAAAATCGATTAATCTCGCAAACATATTTGCTCCTATTATTCCGTCACTTCGGCTAAACCATTTTTTACTCGCTTAATACAAGTCACAATGAGCAAGATAATGACGATATTGGCTACCCACCAGAAAAGTGAATGCAAACTACCATTCACAGCATAGAGTAAACCGAGCACACCAAATACGAATGCACGATCACTTTTACCCATTGGACCATCATAACGACGCGCTTTGCCTTGAACTTGCCCTAAAATGCCACATAACTCACTCAACGCGGCAAGCCAAATAATACTTGAGATTTGAATACCATCAAAAGGTGCGACAAAAGCAAAAGGAAGATAAAGTGCCGCATCTGAAACGACATCAGTAATTTCATTAAGATACCCCCCTAATCGACTTTTTTGATTAAATTCACGTGCTAGCATGCCATCAATGGCATTCAACGCCATACGCAAAAACAACCAAATAGGGATAAGGAAGAAAAGAGAAGAAAATGTCGGAAATAGTGCGAGAACCACACCGAGTAAAATAGAAAGTAAGCAGGCAATTAGCGTAACTTGATTTGCCGTTACGCCTTTTGCCGCTAATTGCCTAACTAAAGGCCGAAGTAAATTCTGAAATTTGGGTTTTAAGGCATAGATACTCATCTACCATCTCCTTGTTTTTATTAAAAAACATAAATATGTTTCCAATAATAGGACGGTATAGAGTATTACTCAAGTTTTTTATTCATCCATATAACCTAAACTTCTTAAGGCACGTTCATCATCCGCCCAACCGGACTTCACTTTTACCCAAAGTTCAAGGTGTACTTTATTATCAAATAAGCGTTCCATATCAGCGCGCGCTTCCATACCAATGGTTTTAATTTTTTGTCCTTGAGCACCGATCACCATTTTCTTTTGGCCTTCGCGTTCAACTAAAATCAAGCCATTAATTTCATAAGTACCACGCTCATTTACTTTAAATTGTTCAATTTCAACCGTTACCGAATAAGGTAGCTCTTCCCCAGTGAAACGCATTAACTTTTCACGGATAATTTCTGACGCCATAAAACGCTGTGAACGGTCCGTTACATAATCTTCAGGGAAGTGATGAACGCCTTTACGTAGTGATTGACGAACAATTTTCTCTAATTGATGGACATTATTACCACGTTGTGCAGAAATCGGCACAATGTGAGCAAAGTTAAACTTGCTGCCTAAATCGGTAATAAATGGCAATAAATCATCTTTATTCTTAATATTATCAACTTTGTTGATGGCGAGTACGACTGGTGCTTTCGCGTTACGTAATTTGTTTAACACCATTTCATCATCGGCATTCCAATGTGTACCATCCACGACGAAAATAATGAGATCCACATCCCCTATTGCTGAGCTTGCTGCACGGTTCATTAAACGGTTAATTGCGCGTTTTTCTTCAATATGAAGTCCCGGCGTATCGACGTAAATTTCCTGGTAGATACCTTCCGTTTTAATTCCCACAATACGGTGACGCGTAGTTTGCGCCTTGCGAGATGTAATCGAGATTTTTTGTCCCAAAATTTTATTTAACAGAGTAGATTTCCCTACATTTGGGCGACCTACGATAGCGATAAAGCCACAATAGGTCTCTTGTTCTTGATTTAATTCGGTCATTTAATTTCCAATGTTTTTAAGATTTGTTCTGCGGCCGCTTGTTCTGCTTTACGGCGGCTAGAACCTTTCGCGATAAAAGTGCGGTCAATATTGGGTACGTTTTTTACTGTACATTCTACGGTGAAGGTTTGGCAATGGGCTTCGCCTTCAATTTTGATTACTTCATAGGTTGGTAAGGCAAAATGCTTACCTTGTAAATACTCTTGCAAGCGCGTTTTAGCATCTTTTTGGTTATCACCCGGTTTAATTTCGGCGAGTAACGTTTTATACCAGCTACGCACAATATCTGCTGCTTTATCAAAGCTTGAATCTAATGCCATTGCGCCAATTACCGCTTCAACACAATCCGCCAAAATAGATTCACGACGAAAGCCACCACTTTTCAATTCACCAGAACCTAAGGACATATAATCCCCAAGCTCAAAATTGCGGGCAATCATCGCCAGGGTTGGCTCACGAACTAATGTGGCACGCATTCTGCTAAGTTCACCTTCATTACAACGAGGGAATTGATGATAAAGCGCATCAGCAATGACATAATTGAGAATCGAATCACCTAGAAATTCTAGGCGTTCATTATGTTGAGTGGAGGCACTGCGGTGTGTCAGTGCCAATTTTAAGTTTTTTAGATCGGAAAATTGATAACCAATTTTTCGTTCTAGTCGATCTAAATGATTCATATTAATTAATTTTTGTAAAGAAACGGTCTAAACGGAAGCCTGTTGGCCACTCATTTGGTTCTTTTTCTAAACTCATCCAAATATAAGTGGCTTTACCCACGATATTTTTTTCAGGTACAAATCCCCAAAAACGGCTGTCATCACTATGATCACGGTTATCCCCCATCACAAAATATTGTCCTTCAGGCACAATCCATTCTGCAGTAGGCAAGCCTTCTTGTGGATAGAATTCAATCCCCGAATAACGGCGCATTGGCTCCACTAAAATCGTGTGTGTCACGTCACCGATTTCCAAATATTCCACTTGCGTTGGGAATGCTGGATTTGTGGGTTCTTGTTTATATTCAAATGCTTTAGTTTGGCAATCTACTTCGCAAGGTTTGCCATCTTTGCCATAAACCAGTGTTAAAGCACTTTTTTCAACATCAAGGATAATGCGGTCACCGCCTTTCCCTACGATACGTTTAATATAATCTACACCAGACATATTGTTTTTAGATGTTAATGCAAGATTTTCCGCATAAGCGGCTCGAGTTGCCCCTAAACTTGTACGAAGTAACGCTTGTTCCGGCGCTTTAAACACGATCACATCACCACGTTCTGGTTTATTACCTTCAATAATCGTATTTTGGAAAATGGGGTCTTTAATACCATAAGTATATTTGTTCACGACGAGGAAATCCCCTACGCGCAACGTCGCTTCCATTGATCCTGATGGAATTTGGAATGGTTCAAAAATAAATGAACGCACAAGGAATACCACGGATAACACAGGGAAAAGCGAAGAAATAAATTCTGAACCTTCTGAAATTGGCTCAATTTTGGCTTTTTCTTCATCCGTTAACGCTTTACCTGAACGTTGTTCTGCGCGTGCGATTTGACGACGGCGTCTTGGCATCACAGCAAAGCGGTGATAACACCATAAAATGCCGGAAAGTGCGGTCAAAATCAGCAACAAAATACTGAATGTGTTAGGCAGTTGGAAATAATCTAACGCTTTCCAACCGGCAAAGCCTACGGCTAACAACAAAATAAAAAATACATTCGACATTGCTCTACTTTCCTATTTATCTTTACCTACATGTAAGATCGCTAAAAACGCTTCTTGCGGCACTTCCACGTTACCTAAAGATTTCATTCGTTTTTTACCTTCTTTCTGTTTCTGTAAGAGTTTTTTCTTACGGCTCACGTCACCACCATAACATTTTGCTAATACGTTTTTACGCAATTGTTTTAC
>CAKQTN010000116.1:0-4223 GCA_934276625.1 uncultured Haemophilus sp. | reverse complement strand
TATGCTGAAAGTAGTCATCGTGAAGCGGTGATGTTCACCACAATTATGCGAACTCAAATCTCATTGGCTTGGATTGTGGGGCCGCCACTTTCCTTTTTCATTGCGCTAAACTGGGGCTTTGATTATATGTATTTGGTGGCGGGTTCTGCCTTTTTACTATGTGCAGGCGTCAGCAAATTATTACCTAAAATTCCTCGTCAAAGTGCAGTCAAAAATCAAGAGATTTTAGACAATACGCCACCAAGAAAAAGTGTGATTTACTTGTTCATCACTAACCTATTACTTTGGACCTGTAACAGCATGTATCTCATTAATATGCCATTATTTGTGATTAATGAGCTACATTTAGGCAAAGAACTGGCGGGAACATTGATGGGAACGGCAGCTGGGTTGGAAATCCCCGTGATGATATTGGCGGGCTATCTCACCAAATACTTCAGTAAAAAACGTTTGATGATGATTGCTTTAATTTCAGGCCTCGCCTTCTATTCAAGCTTATTATTCGCAGAGCAAACTTGGCAGCTTATCGGATTACAAATGCTTAATGCGATTTTTATCGGTATTACTGCGACGATTGGCATGGTGTATTTCCAAGACTTAATGCCGACTAAAATGGGCACTGCCACCACCTTATTTAGTAATGCAGCGAAAAGTAGCTGGATTATTGGTGGACCTATTGCGGGTATTATTGCGGAAATCTGGCATTACAACTCTGTTTTTTATGTTGCTGTGGCGCTAATTTTTATCAGCGTAGGCTGTATGTGGAAAGTCAAATCAGTTTAGTGAAAATAAAAAAGAGCGGTCAATTTTGACCGCTCTTTTACTTTACATTATCTTAGCGCCACGCTTTGAATTGGTTAATCAATCCATTGGTTGAGCTATCATGGCTTGAAACGTTCTCTTTATCTGCCAATTCAGGAAGAATTCGGTTAGCCAATTGTTTACCTAATTCCACGCCCCATTGGTCGAAACTAAAGATATTGAAAATCACACCTTGTGTAAAAATTTTGTGTTCATACATCGCAATTAATGCACCCAGAACAAATGGTGTTATTTTTTGCACTAAAATAGAGTTGGTTGGTTTGTTACCGGTAAAGACTTTAAATGGCACAATGTCTTTTACCTCTTCCAACGATTTACCTGCTTTCACAAACTCTGCTTCGACTTCTTCTTTGGTTTTACCGAAAGCCAGTGCTTCAGTTTGCGCAAAGAAGTTTGATAACAATTTGCTGTGGTGATCACCTAATGGATTATGGCTTTGCGCCGGTGCAATAAAGTCACAAGGGATTAACATGGTACCTTGGTGAATCAATTGATAGAATGCATGCTGACCATTTGTTCCAGGTTCGCCCCAAATAATTGGGCCAGTTTGATAATCACGAATAACATCGCCATTACGATCGACATATTTACCGTTTGATTCCATATTACCTTGTTGGAAATAAGCCGCAAAACGATGTAAATATTGGTCATACGGTAAAATTGCCTCAGTTTGTGCACCAAGGAAATTGGTATTCCATAAGCCTACTAACGCTAATGTCGCTGGGATATTTTTTTCTAATGGTGCAGTACGGAAATGTTTATCCATTTCATGCGCACCACTTAAGAGTGCTTCAAAATTATCAAAGCCAATTGAAAGTGCGATTGAAAGACCGATTGCAGACCATAAAGAATAACGGCCACCAACCCAATCCCAGAATTCAAACATATTGTTTGTATCAATACCAAATTCTGCTACCGCTTTACCATTGGTCGAAAGTGCGGCAAAGTGTTTTGCCACCGCGCTGCTATCTTTCGCTGCCGCCAATAACCAATCACGTGCAGAATTCGCATTGGTCATAGTTTCTTGGGTGGTGAAGGTTTTAGAAGCCACTAAGAAAAGTGTGGTTTCAGGATTCACTTTTTTCAACGTTTCAGCGATATGGGTTCCATCCACGTTTGAAACGAAGTGCATATTCAAGTGATTTTTATAAGGACGAAGTGCTTCAGTCACCATGTAAGGCCCCAAGTCTGAACCACCGATACCGATATTCACCACATCAGTAATTGCTTTTCCGGTATAACCTTTCCACTCACCTGAAATCACACTATCACAGAACGCGCTTATTTTCGCTAATACTGCATTCACTTCTGGCATCACATCTTTGCCATCTACATATACTGGTGTATTTGAACGGTTACGAAGTGCGGTATGTAATACGGCACGATTTTCTGTACGATTAATTTTCTCGCCTGTAAACATAGCATTAATTGCTTCATCTAATGCCGATTCTTTGGCTAATTGACGAAGCAATTTAAGGGTTTCTTGATTAATTTTATTTTTAGAAAAATCCACTAAGATTTGATTTTCAAAAGTTAAAGAATAATCGTTAAAACGATTTTGTTCTTGTTTGAACAAATCAGCAATCGTGGTATTAGCCAGCTGAGATTGATGAGCTTCAAGTGCTTTCCAAGCTTGTGTATTGGTTGGGTTGATGTTTTTCATGAATATTTCCTTTTAAAAATTGAATTCTTTACATTTTTGCTTTCTTACAAAAACAATTAATCGACATATTCTGTTATAACACGAGGGGTTAATTTTGTAATCAATTCATAGCTCAAAATACCACTGTATTTAGCTACCGTTTCAATTGGTAATTCCTTACCCCATAAAATCACTTCGTCACCCACTTTATCTTGGCTATCTTCGCCTAAATCTACCGTTAGCATATCCATTGAGACACGACCAACAATAGGAACAATACGACCATTTAGATAAACTGGCGTACCTTCTGGCACATCACGCGGATATCCATCACCATACCCAATGGCAACCACGCCAATTTTAGTATCTTTCGGACTCGTCCAAATACCGCCATAGCCAACAGGCTCCCCTTTTTTATGTTCACGTACAGAAAGCAAAGATGACGTTAAATTCATCACGGGGATTAAACCAAATTCAGCGCCGACAGTATCTGTTGGTGAAATGCCGTACATAATAATCCCTGGGCGAATACAATCTAAATGCGCTTCTGGCCAGAATAGAATCCCACCTGATGCGGCAATGGTTCGCTCTCCCTCTTTATTTTTTGTAGCTTGAAGGAAACGATCGAGCTGAACTTGAGTGTAATTGGAATCTAACTCATCAGCACGGCTAAAATGACTCACAAAACCTAAGTGCGGTTGAATTTGAGGAAGTTTTTTCAGCTCTTGATAAAAATAATCCACTTCATCAAGCGACACCCCTAAACGGTGCATACCAGTATCAATCTTCAACCAAACTTTAATTAGACTTGGTACTACGGCTCGTTTTAATGCTTCAAGCTGTTCGCGGTTATGTACCACCGTCTCAATATTATTTACTGCAATAATAGGCAGATCTTTTTCATCAAAAAAGCCTTCTAGCAATAAGATCGGTTTAATAATACCGTTAGAGCGTAAAGATAATGCTTCTTCTAAACGCGCCACGGCAAAGCAGTCCACCATGCTTTCTAAAGCCGATGAGACAAATACCACGCCGTGACCATATGCGTTTGCTTTTACCACGGCAATAATTCTGCTGTGGGGCGCTTTTTCTTTAATAACTTGTAAATTATGTTTTAAGGCAATCGAACTGATTTTCGCTGTTGCCGGTTTTACGTTCATTTTTCTAATCCGTTATCTCTTGCCTAATAATCATCTCTGTATTCACGCTGTTCGGCAAGGTTATCAAAGCGTGAGAATTGACCGTTAAATGCTAAACGTACACGACCAATCGGACCGTTACGTTGTTTACCGATAATGATTTCAGCAACACCTTTATCTTCAGAATTATCGTTATACACTTCGTCACGATAAATGAACATAATCAAGTCAGCATCCTGCTCAATAGAGCCTGATTCACGTAAGTCTGAGTTTACCGGACGTTTATCTGCACGTTGTTCCAACGTACGGTTAAGCTGGGAAAGTGCAATGACTGGGACTTCTAATTCTTTCGCTAATGCTTTTAACGAACGGGAAATCTCCGCGATTTCTAAGGTACGGTTATCTGAAAATGCAGGTGCGCGCATTAATTGAAGGTAGTCCACCATAATCATGCTCAAGCCACCATTTTCGCGATACACACGACGCGCGCGAGAACGTAATTCCGTTGGGGTTAAACCAGATGAATCATCAATATAAAGATTGTTTTTTTGCTTAAACATCCCAAATACGCTGGCAATTTTGCTCCATTCCGTTTCATCCAAATTTTGACCAGTACGAAT
>CAKQTN010000115.1:0-4249 GCA_934276625.1 uncultured Haemophilus sp. | reverse complement strand
ATTTCAAGGTTGCTTGCATCTTTTTCCCGTTTTTTCTTTGCCGAATCACTACGTTGAGAAGCGATGCTATCAAGGTATTCCGGAGTGATATCGCCAGTGATATATTCACCAGTAAAGACAGAACAATCAAAGCCTTGAATGGCTGGGTTTTCTTGGCGTACTGATTCAGTCAGCGCTTCAAGATCTTGGAAAACCAATTTATCTACACCAATCAATTTCGCAATTTCATCAACATTACGGCCATAGGCAATAAGCTCTTGTTTTGTTGGCATATCAATACCGTACACATTCGGATAACGAATTTCTGGTGCCGCGGATGCAAAGTAAATTTTCTTCGCACCTGCTGCTCTAGCCATACTCACGATTTGTTCAGATGTTGTACCACGAACAATAGAATCATCGACTAATAACACATTTTTATCTTTAAATTCTGCTTTAATCGTATTGAGCTTGCGACGGACTGAACTAATACGTTGTGCTTGGCCAGGCATAATAAATGTACGACCGACATAGCGGTTTTTCACAAAACCTTGACGATAAGGTTTGCCTAAGATTTTCGCAATCTGTAAAGCAATATCTGTTGAAGTTTCCGGTACAGGAATCACCACGTCAATATTGTCTGCTTCCTCAGCCCATTCTTTTGCAATTTTTTTACCTAAATGTTCGCCCATGTGAACTCGTGCGGCATAGACAGACACACCGTCTATTGTTGAATCAGGGCGAGCAAAGTACACGTATTCAAAAATACACGGATTTAAGACCGCACTTTCTGCACACTGCTCAGCATAAAGCTGGCCGTCAAAGGTTACATAAATCGCTTCACCAGGTGCAACATCACGCACTAATTCAAAACCCGCGACGTCTAATGCCACACTTTCAGAAGCAAACATATATTCAACTGAACCATTTTCTTCTCGTTTACCTAACACGAGTGGACGAATACCAAACGGATCGCGAAATGCCACCATGCCATGTCCAATAATCATCGCTAAGCATGCATAAGCTCCACGAATATCTTTGTGTGTCGCACGAATTGCATTAAAAATATCTTGCGGATCGAGATGGTATTTATTCACTCTATCTAAATGATTCGCAAGAATATTGAGAAGAAGTTCTGAATCCGAATTAGTATTTATGTGACGACGTGCTTCTTTAAATAATTTATCTTTTAATTCGTCTGAATTGGTTAAGTTACCATTGTGAACAAGGCTTAAACCATAAGGTGAGTTAACATAGAAAGGCTGCGCTTCAGATACACTTGAACTGCCGGCGGTTGGATAACGTACATGTCCGAGGCCTGCATGACCTTGTAAACGTAACATATGTTCTTGTCTGAATACATCGCTTACAAGACCATTAGCCTTACGCAAACGAAAGCGGTTTTCATCATCGATTGTGACAATCCCCGCCGCATCTTGACCTCGATGCTGTAATAACGTTAATGCTGCATAAATGGATTCATTAACCGGATTTTGGCTAACGATACCGACAATTCCACACATACTGATTGACTACCTTATTGTTTAAAAGTTGAGTTTAAAAAACTAGAACTTGCTTGTAGTTGTTGGAAGAACCATTCAATAATGAAGCCGAAATGAGGAATTAATTTTGATTCTTTCCACCAATCGGTTTGTTCAAAGTTAGTGAAGGTATCCAAGAAGAATAAGATCGCAGCAACGATTAACGCGCCACGAATTAAGCCAAATGCCGCACCGAGAACACGATCTGTTCCAGTAAGTCCTGTTTTATCCACTAATTGGCTAATCACATAATTAACAATGCCGCCTACAATTAAGGTTAAAACAAATAAAATGCCGATTGCTGTGCCGTTACGCACGTAGTCAGATTCGATTTGAGTAAGATAAGTGGCGAGATAAGGATAAAATTGGCTAGCGACAATAAATGCAACGACCCAACTTGCAAGGGACATCACCTCTCGCACAAACCCACGTAATAAACTCACGATAATCGAAAATGCGATGATGCCAATGATAATGTAATCAATCATTAAATAGTCTCTCAATTAAAAAGGGCCGCCATTGCGACCGCAGTATTTTACATAAAAAAACAACAAAAGGAAAACGTTTGCGTCAATTAAATTTGAAGCCATTGGCTAGATTTCCTGCCAAAATACTTTATCAAATTTTTGCTGTGCCTTTTGTAGTACTTCTGCCAAGTGCTGATATGTCGGTTTATCTTGCACAGTTGGCAAACTTTCATGTTGTTTTCTTAGACGTTCACTAATCTCATAAAACCACTGAGAACTTTGCGGTTCTAACGGTGATTTTGCACGTTTTCCCAACCAGTATAAGCCTTGCAATGGCATCACTAACGCACAAAGTGCGGTCAAAATAGCAATCGCTAATGCAGTAAGATCCGCCTTGGCATAAAGCTGTTGCCAAACCATCGAAAATACTGCCATAAAAGGCATGAACTTCTGAGCAAATTTCGTGGCTTTAATAATGCGATTTTCGGGGAAAATCATGCCGAGCTTCGCTTCTAATGGCCACGTTTGCAAATAAATTTGCCCTTGTTTTAAGGTTGAAAAAAATGATGACATGAAAACATCCTTGAAAATAACCTCGCTTATAATACTCTAGTTTAGGTTTAATTGT
The DNA here is from genome assembly GCA_934276625.1 of uncultured Haemophilus sp. Taxonomy (GTDB): domain Bacteria; phylum Pseudomonadota; class Gammaproteobacteria; order Enterobacterales; family Pasteurellaceae; genus Haemophilus_D. The sequence goes on along the minus strand of CAKQTN010000115.1, from coordinate 1,634 downwards.
CATCCTTAACTAGGAACTGTTGAAATTTTCAACTTTTCTAATAAAAGATCGTATTTTTACCCTCCAGTTAATTTATTTTATACGCTAAAAGGTGTATTCTATATGGGATTTATACTCCGTTCTTTTGAATGGATTTTTATTAACCTCAATCAAAAATAGGGTTCCTATGTCAAAACTTGTTCTCATCCTTAACTGTGGTAGTTCTTCATTAAAATTTGCAATCCTTGATCCTGCAACAGGTGAAGAAAAATTATCAGGCTTAGCAGAAGCATTTTATCTTCCTGAAGCTCGTATCAAATGGAAACTTAACGGTGAAAAAGGTAGCGCAAATTTAGGTGCTGGTGCAGCGCACACAGAAGCACTTAACTTCATCGCGTCAAACATTATGACTGATGAGCTTAAAAACTCTATCACCTCGATTGGTCACCGTATCGTTCACGGTGGTGAGAAATACACCCAATCTGTTGTTGTAACAGATGAAGTGGTTAAAGGTATTGAAGATGCAGCACAATTTGCTCCACTTCACAACCCGGCTCACTTAATCGGTATCCGTGAAGCATTCAAAACATTCCCACACTTAAAAGATAAGAACGTTGTCGTATTTGATACAGCATTCCACCAAACTATGCCTGAAGAAGCATACTTATATGCACTTCCATACTCACTTTACAAAGAACATGGCGTACGTCGCTACGGTGCACACGGTACCAGCCACTACTTCGTTTCTCGCGAAGTCGCTGAATACGTAGGCAAACCAGCAGACCAAGTAAACGCAATTATCTGTCACTTAGGTAACGGTGGTTCGGTTTCTGTGGTTCGTCATGGTAAATGTATCGATACCTCTATGGGTTTAACCCCGTTAGAAGGTTTAGTGATGGGTACACGTTGTGGTGATATTGACCCTGCGATCGTTTTCTACCTATACAAAAACTTAGGCATGTCAATGGATCAAATCGAAGAGACTTTAGTGAAAAAATCAGGTCTTTTAGGTTTAACTGAAGTAACGAGTGACTGCCGTTATGCAGAAGATAACTACGACGATGCCTCTAAACCAGAAGCAAAACGTGCATTAGATGTTTACAGCTACCGTTTAGCGAAATACATCGGTGCATACATGGCCGTTTTAGGTGATGATCACTTAGATGCCATCGCATTTACAGGTGGTATCGGTGAAAACTCTGCTCACGTTCGTGAATTAGCGTTAGGCCACTTAAAATTATTCGGCATCAAATTAGACAAAGAACGCAACCTTGCTGCTCGCTTTGGTAAATCAGGCGTGATCACTGCTGATGACTCTGCATTCAAAGCGATCGTTCTTCCAACCAATGAAGAATTAGTAATTGCACAAGATACAGCACGTTTAGCGGGCTAATCAACTTCCTTCAAACCTGCTGAGAAATCAGCAGGTTTTTTCATTCATTAAAAGGTATATCAAAATGACTAAAGCAGTTATTCTTATTCCAACTAGCGCAGAAGCAAATTTAGCAGCAGCACTAGACGCAGCTAAAACAACAGGCGCTGTCGTATTCAATGCAGTAGAAGATGTAAAAGCCGCTCAAGCATTAATCGCAAATAATCAAAAAGACGTGTTGTTAGAAAAAATCGTGGCTGATTTCCAAGCATTAAATGCAAAT
>CAKQTN010000114.1:0-4284 GCA_934276625.1 uncultured Haemophilus sp. | reverse complement strand
AATGCGAAGAATGATGTTGTTTTTAAATGATTGGATTTATACATTGAAATGCTCTCCTGGCATATGTGGAATAAATAATGCCCGAGAATTCTAGTACAATATAATTTTACTGTAAATAACAATTCTTATCATTTTTATTGAATTTAAATAAAATACCTGATTTTTTGACCGCACTTTCTTGCAATCCAAATAAATTCTAGTATTATTCACGGCTCGCCAATTTGGCGGATTTATTTCTCATGTCGGGTTCCCTACCCCCGATTAACCAACTAAAAAGGTCTTAAAATGAAAATTAATACTCCGATCTTCAATGATCAACAAAAACGTTTTGCTTTAATTTTATTAAGCTTATTTCACATCTTCATCATCACAGCCAGTAACTATTTCGTTCAAATTCCATTTGAAATCAATTTAAAATTGACCGCACTTGGTTTTGCTGATGATTTTTCCTTCCACAGCACATGGGGCACACTCACTTTCCCATTCATTTTCTTAGCCACCGATTTAACAGTACGTGTATTTGGGGCAAAAGAAGCGCGTTGGATCATCTTTATCGTGATGATTCCAGCGCTTATCGTGAGTTATATTGTTTCGGTTGTTTTCTCTAATGGACAATATCAAGGCTTAAGTGCATTAAGTGAATTCAATATGTTTGTTTTCCGTATTGCGTTCGCCAGCTTCTGTGCTTATGTTTTCGGACAATTATTAGATGTGTTAGTATTCAACCGCTTACGCCAATTAAAAACATGGTGGATTGCCCCGAGCAGCTCCATGACATTTGGTTCCCTTGCGGATACCTTTATGTTCTTTTGTGTCGCATTTTATAAAAGTAGCGATCCATTTATGGCAGAACATTGGTTTAGCCTTGGATTTGTCGATTACTTATTTAAATTATTTGTCGGCATCGTCTTGTTTGTTCCCGCTTATGGCGTGGTACTCAGCATGATTTTGCGTAAACTTCAATCTCTCGCAAGCTCCCGCCAGTTTGCTTAACTTAAGGAAATAAAATGACTGAAACCCTTTCTCTTAGAGCCAAAATAGAACAAAGCCCAATGGGGGCTTATCAATGGATGATTGTGGTGATGGCTGCCATCATGAATTTACTTGATGGCTTTGATGTATTAGCCCTGGCCTTCACCGCAACAGCCATTCGTAGCGAATTTGGCCTCACGGGGATTGAGTTAGGTTATTTATTAAGTGCCGGCTTATTTGGTATGACTGCCGGCTCACTTTTCCTTGCACCACTTGCGGATAAAATTGGTCGCCGTCCATTGTTATTAATGGCGGTATCACTCTCCGCTATTGGGATGTTAGGTTCGGCGTTTATCTCACAATATCAATGGCTTGGTTTCTGGCGCGTTATCACTGGGCTTGGTGTCGGCGGTATTTTAGTGGGCACAAACGTGATCACCAGTGAGTATTCTTCTCGTAAATGGCGCAGTTTTGCGATCAGCGTCTATGCAGCAGGATTTGGTATCGGTGCGGTATTAGGTGGCATGTTTGCCGTGATGCTACAAGGTGAGTATGGCTGGCGTTCTGTGTTCCTAGCAGGCGCTATCTTAACCGGTTTACTTTTAGTGGTGTTATTTATTTGGTTACCGGAATCCATTGATTTCCTTACCTCTAAACAACCTAAAAATGCGGAAATGCGGTTAAATTTAATCGCCCAAAAAATTGGTTTAGCCGGTGATTGGAAACTTCCTGCAAAAGTAGAAAAAGTTAAAAGTAAATTACCTATTAGCCAATTATTCAGCGAAAAATACTTACATTCTACCCTGTTAATTTGGACGGCTTTCTTTGCAATCATGTTCAGCTTCTATTTTATCAGCTCATGGACTCCAGCCTTATTAAAAGAAGCGGGCATGACGACAGAGCAAAGTGTGAGCGTTGGAATGATGATCTCATTAGGGGGCACTTGTGGCGCCTTAATCTATGGCTTACTGGCTAGCCGTTGGACGGCACGTGGCGTGTTGATTTTATTCACTATATTATCTTCTGCTGCGATCATTACCTTTATCCTATCTTCATCCGTTTTATGGATTGCGATGGTATTCGGTATTTTAGTTGGTGCGCTCATGAATGGCTGTATCAGCGGTCTTTATACCTTAAATCCACTTACTTATGATGCCGATATTCGTAGCACCGGTGTGGGCTGGTCGATTGGTATCGGTCGTATTGGCGCGATTCTTGCCCCGACGATTGCGGGTCAATTATTAGATATGGGTTGGGATAAACAGAGTTTATATGTTGGCGTTGGCTTCGTTATGCTGATCTCAACTATCGCTCTCTTTTTCTTAAAAAGCCGCTCAGAAATTAAAGCATAATCTTAAAAAATATAGCAAAAGGCGTGATAAACACGCCTTTTTTATTGGCTTAATAAAGTGCTCATCCCTAGCCTTCAGATAAGAAAGATTCTCAGGTTATTTTATGTAACATTTTCTTCTAAAAATCCTTTGTGATCCATCTTGAATTTCAACGCATTATGGTGTTAAATCTGCACACATTATAAGGTTATAAAAAATATAAAAATAAGCTGTAGGAATTTATGTGCCAATTACTCGGAATGAACTGCAATACGCCGACGGATATTGTCTTTTCTTTTGAAGGTTTCCGTCGTCGTGCTGGTCTTACTGATTGCCATTCAGATGGCTTCGGTATCGCTTTTTTTGAAGGTCGTGGTGTGCGTATTTTTCGCGATAACCACGCTGCATCACAATCCCCTATTGCGGATTGTGTAAAACAATACAATATTAAATCACTCAATGTGATTGCTCACATTCGTAAAGCAACGCAAGGCGGTGTGACCATTGAAAACACCCATCCCTTTATTCGTGAAATTTGGGGACAAAACTGGGTGTTTGCTCACAACGGTAATTTAAAAGAATTACCGGATATGTCTGAGAGTTTCTGTCAGCCGATTGGCTCAACCGATTCAGAAGCGGCATTTTGTTATATGGCGGAATATTTGAAAAATCGCTTCCGTCGTAAACCGTCTGAAATGGAAATTTTTGAAGCCATTCAAGATATTACCAAAGAGCTCTCGCAAAAAGGCACCTTTAACTTCATTCTTTCAAACGGAGAATGGATGATTGCCCACTGCTCAACCAATTTGCATTACTTAACACGTAAAGCCCCTTTTGGTAAAGCGCACCGCATTGATGATGATGGTGTCATCGATTTTAATGATTACGCAAAAGATGGCGACAAAGTCACGATCATTACTACTTTCCCGCTCACCAAAGATGAACCGTGGGTCAAAATGGAACATGGTGGTTTCGTTTTCTTCAAAGAAGGAGACAAAATTGCTGAGGTCGTCGGTGTGGCTAAAGAAATGGAAGATGATGGTACATTAGGCAATCGTGCAGCAGCCTAATAACAAATCACAATAAAAAGTGCGGTCAAAAATATCAGAGATTTTGACCGCACTTTCTTTATCTACAATTAGCGCATTGTGACAAATTCTTCAGAACCTGTTGGGTGAATCGCGACTGTATTATCAAAGTCTGCTTTAGTTGCACCCATTTTGATTGCCACAGCAAAACCTTGAATCATTTCATCCACACCAAAACCAATGCCGTGTAAGCCCACTATTTTCTCTTCTTTGCCGACACACACTAATTTCATTCGGCAAGGTTGACGATGTTCAGTGACAGCGGTGTACATTGCCGTGAAAGAGGATTTATACACTTTCACATTTTCTTCGCCATATTGCTCAATCGCTTGCGGTTCAGTTAAACCCACTGTACCAATTGGCGGATGGCTGAACACGACGGTTGGCACAAGATTGTAATCTAAATGCTCATTTGGTTTGTTATTGAATAAACGCTCAGACAAACGACGACCTGCTGCCACGGCAACTGGCGTTAATTCAATACCACCTTCGATAATATCACCCACAGCATAAATGCCAGGTACGTTTGTATTTTGATATTTATCGACAATAATTTGTCCGCGTGAATTAGTTTTCACACCAGTTACTTCAAGATTAATCACATCCGTTGCCGGTTCACGACCAATCGCCCAAATTAACGTATCCACTGTGGTTTCACGGCCATCTTGTAATTTCAAGGTAAGCGAACCATCCGCATTTTTCACAACTTCTTCAGGCAACGCTTTGGTATGTAATTGGATACCATCTTGTGCTAACACTTCAACTAAGGTTTCGACAATCAATGGATCTTGATTACGCAATGGGGCATGTTGGCGCACAAATAAATGGGTTTCGCTGCCTAAGCTATTTAAAACACCCGCTAATTCAACTGCAATATAACCTGCGCCTACTAC
>CAKQTN010000113.1:0-4315 GCA_934276625.1 uncultured Haemophilus sp. | reverse complement strand
TTCTGTAAGAGTTTTTTCTTACGGCTCACGTCACCACCATAACATTTTGCTAATACGTTTTTACGCAATTGTTTTACCGTTGAACGCGCAATAATGTGGTTACCAATCGCGGCTTGGATCGCGATATCAAATTGTTGACGTGGAATCAGTTCACGCATTTTTTCAACTAATTCACGACCACGATAAGGTGCATTATCCTTATGAACAATTAATGCTAACGCATCAACACGATCACCGTTGATCATGATATCCACGCGTACCATGTCTGCTGCTTGGAAACGTTTAAAACCATAATCCAAAGACGCGTAACCACGCGATGTTGATTTCAAGCGGTCGAAGAAATCTAAGACTACTTCGCCCATTGGGATTTCATAAGTTAACGCAATTTGGTTACCGTGATACACCATATTGGTTTGTACGCCACGTTTTTCCACGCAAAGGGTAATGACATTTCCTAAGAATTCTTGTGGCACGAGCATATTACACTCTGCAATTGGCTCACGAATTTCCGCAATATTATTTAACGGAGGCAGTTTTGATGGACTATCCACATAAACCACTTCACCATTGGTCATTTCGACTTCATAAATTACCGTTGGTGCGGTGGTAATCAAATCAAGATCGTATTCACGTTCTAAACGCTCTTGAATGATCTCCATGTGTAAAAGCCCCAAGAAGCCACAACGGAAACCAAAACCTAAAGCCGTTGAGTTTTCAGGCTCATAGAACAGCGATGCATCGTTTAGGCTTAATTTACCTAATGCATCACGGAAAGCCTCATAATCGTCAGAGCTAACAGGGAATAAACCAGCATAAACCTGCGGTTTTACTTTCTTAAAGCCTGGCAATACATGGCTTGCTGGATTGTGCTGATGGGTTAAGGTATCCCCTACTGGTGCCCCTAAAATATCTTTAATCGCACAAACAACCCAACCTACTTCGCCGGTATTTAATACTGTTGTATCCACTTGTTTTGGCGTGAAAATACCTAGACGATCGACGTTGTAAGCTTGCCCGGTGGACATTACTTTAATTTTGTCACCTTTACGCAACACACCATTCTTAATACGAACTAATGACACCACGCCTAAATAGTTATCGAACCAAGAGTCAATAATCAACGCTTGTAACGGTGCATCAGGATCACCTTCTGGTGCAGGAATTTTCGCAACAATTTCTTCTAATACATCTTCAATACCTACACCGGTTTTCGCCGAACAACGTACCGCTTCCATCGCATCAATACCCACGATGTCTTCAATTTCTTCTGCAACACGTTCAGGATCCGCTGCTGGCAAGTCGATTTTATTTAAAATCGGCACGACTTCTAAATCCATTTCAATGGCGGTGTAGCAGTTTGCCAAGGTTTGTGCTTCTACGCCTTGTCCTGCATCCACAACTAACAATGCCCCTTCACAAGCCGCAAGAGAACGAGATACTTCATAAGAGAAGTCCACGTGCCCTGGTGTATCGATAAAGTTTAATTGGTAAGTTTCACCGTCTTTGGCTTGATAATTTAAGGTTACACTTTGCGCTTTAATGGTAATGCCGCGCTCACGCTCAAGATCCATGGAATCCAATACCTGCGCTTCCATTTCACGATCTGAAAGGCCGCCACAGGTCTGAATTAATCGATCAGAAAGGGTCGATTTACCGTGGTCAATATGGGCAATAATAGAAAAGTTGCGAATATTCTTCATAAATAGATTAGTTTTCTCAAAAATCATTAAATTTAACTGGCGGATTGTACCTGAAAAGCGTGGAAATCGCTAGGGATGAAAGGGAAAAGTGCGGTCAAATTTTCAAACCTTTTAGATAAAACAAAACCCCGAATTACTTCGGGGTTTCTTTTTTCATTCAAACTGAAATTATAGGCTTTCAGTGAAAGTACGAGTAATAACGTCGCGTTGTTGTTCTGGTGTTAAAGAGTTGAAACGTACTGCGTAACCAGAAACACGGATAGTTAATTGAGGGTATTTATCCGGGTTGTTTACTGCATCTTCTAACGTTTCACGACGTAATACGTTTACGTTTAAGTGTTGACCACCTTCAACTTTAACAGTTGGTGCTACGTTTACCGGTAATTCACGGTATTCGATTTGGCCTAATTCACTTACTGCTACTACTTGGTCTTCAGCGAATTCAGCTTTTGCACATAAACAACGAGCTTCATTTTTTTCGCTGTCTAATAACCAGAATGAGTTTAAAAGATTGTCATTTGCTGCTTGAGTAATTTGAATACCTTTGATCATAAAGTGCCTCCTAATTTGGCGGTTGTATATTTATTAAACTGTGCAAATTTTATCAAACTATTTGAAGAATTCAATTAATTTTGACCTAAAACAGATTCTTTTCTCTGACTTATTTTCGAAAATTGATCTAGATTAAGGTTTTAGATGTAAAAAGATCTCACAATACTTTAAGATTTAACAAGAAATTAACATTATTCTTAGTAAAGCCTTTCTAAGCAATTTCATTTATAATGTCTCTAAGCCTATCCAATAAGGAAATACAGAATGAAAACCTGGACAGATGTTATCGGTCAAGAGAAAGAAAAACCTTACTTTAAACACATTCTACAACAAGTTCATCAAGAGAGACTCGTGGGGAAAACCATTTACCCACCGCAAGACGAAGTGTTTAATGCCTTTAAGTATACGGCATTTGATAAAGTAAAAGTCGTCATTTTAGGGCAGGATCCCTACCATGGTCCAAATCAAGCACACGGTTTAGCTTTTTCGGTGAAACCTGAAGTGGCAATTCCCCCTTCTCTACTGAATATGTACAAAGAATTGGTTAACGACATTCCAGGTTTTCACATGCCAAATCATGGCTACTTAGTGAAATGGGCGGAGCAAGGCGTGCTGCTACTGAATACCGTGCTGACCGTAGAACGTGGCATGGCACATTCACACGCTAAATTTGGTTGGGAAGTTTTTACAGACCAAGTGATTGCAGCACTTAATGAACATCGTGAAAAAGTAGTATTTTTACTTTGGGGAAGTCATGCACAGAAAAAAGGGCAATTTATTGATCGCAATCGTCATTATGTTTTAACTGCCCCGCATCCTTCTCCACTTTCTGCTCATCGTGGTTTTCTAGGATGTCATCATTTTTCTAAAACTAACGAATATTTAAAACAAAATGGTTTAAGTGAAATTGATTGGCAAGTTTAAGATTGCGACTCAACATCAAGCGGGAGATTCTTTTCCCGCTTTTCTTCTTTTTTCTGCTCTCGTCTTTTTTTAAAAAAATCACTCAATTTCTGACCGCACTTTTCTGCCAACACGCCAGAGGTAATTTCTAATGTGTGATTCATTTTATAATCATCAAAGAAATGAAAGCGAGAACCTACAGCCCCGGTTTTATAATCTGATGCACCGAAGACTAAACGTTTAATTCGGCTATGTAAAATCGCACCCGCACACATAGTACAAGGCTCAAGGGTGACATAAAGTGTGGTATTGAGCAGACGATAATTTTGAATATGTTGTGCTGCATTACGCAATGCGACAATTTCAGCGTGAGCGGTCGGATCATTTTCAATGATAGATAAATTCCAGCCTTCACCGAGAATATTTCCTTCATCATCCACCAACACAGCCCCGACAGGAATCTCGCCGAGTGCTTCTGCACGATCGGCAAGCATCAGAGCGTGTTGCATAAATTTCTCGTCTAAATCTGACCGCACTTTAAATGCCTAAACTGAGAAAGGATATTTGATTGGTTCGTGAGATTGATAACCCACCACCTTGAAATCATCCATCGTTACCCAAGTTTCAAGATCTTCAAGGGTTTTAATATCAGGATTAATTTCTAATTGTGGTGACGGGAATGGTTCACGTTTTAATTGCACATCACGCATTAACTCAAGTTGGTCTTCATAAATATGTGCATTCACAATTTTATGATATGCCTTGCCCGGTTTATTACCAGTAATTTGCGCCATTAATGCAAGGAAAGTAAAGACTTGAATTTGATTGAAGTTTAAGCCAAGTGGTACATCACAAGAACGCTGATAGCTCGTTAAGTGCAGTGTATCGCCCACTAAGGAAAATGTGTGAGTGTGCATACAAGGACGCAAACAACCCAAATCAAATTCGCCTGGATTAAAGAAAGTCAGGATTTCACCACGATCATCAATACCTCGACTTAAATTGTTCACAATTTTACGAAGTTGGTCGATGGTTTCGCCATTCGGTTTGCGCCATGCTCTACCTTGCACACCATAAACACGGCCCATATCATCGGTGCCTTTACGATGTGGATTGGCAAGCCAAGCGGCATTTTCATTGGCATTGGCATCCCATGTTTT
>CAKQTN010000112.1:0-4317 GCA_934276625.1 uncultured Haemophilus sp. | reverse complement strand
TAAAGACACTTTTACGGAATAAATATACGAATTTTGGAATACAGGACTATTTAATACGGCTTGCCAATACTCCAAACTAAATTGGCTTTCTTCCCCGCCCATACTGTATAAACCAAGGCTTTGAGAGACGACAATGTAGAACGTAGATCCCATTAAAAATAGGATCGTACCTAAACCGCTGCATAGCAATAACCATGCTTTTACATCATTTTTGAGACTTTTCATTTTACGGACTCCAAGAATTTAATCGCATGGCGGGGAATCGTAAAGGTGAGTTTATTGCTCAAATTCGGGCATTTTGTTAGTTGCAGACGTAATTTTTTCTCTTCATCATTACGTTTAATGATGCCTTGCACTTCCGTGATATTGCCCATAAAAGCGGTGTTGATGATATCTACTGTAATTTGGTTTTCCGCTTCCGTTTGTGCGTTTGGTAACAATTCAATGTCTTCTGGTCGAAAGCAAATATAAATTCGTTCTGATTCCGGTTTTTTCTCAGAAAATACGGTGAAATCGCCAAAAATAGAACTAACAGAATAAAGGTTGTCACCAATGTTTTTCACATTGGCTTCCGTGATATTGGCAATGCCAATAAAATCTGCCACAAAGCGGTTTTTAGGATGATGATAAATATCTTGAGGAGAGCCAATTTGCTCAATAGAACCTTTATTTAAGACGATGATTTTATCTGACATGGTTAGAGCTTCAGCCTGATCGTGAGTCACGTAAATACTAGTCAAATTATATTGCTTTGAGAGTTGTTTTATTTCAAAACGTACACTTTCGCGTAATTTAGCATCTAAGTTAGAAAGCGGTTCATCAAATAAAATCACATCTGGACGAGTGACCATGGCTCTGGCTAATGCGACACGTTGCTGTTGACCTCCAGAAAGCTCATTGGGTAATTTCAATTTATGAAATTCTAAATCCATTTGTTTCAATGCGAGATTTAAACGCTGTTTTTGTTCTTCAATATCAATTTTACGTTGCTTTAAACCATAGCAAATATTGTGAGAAACATTGAGGTGAGGGAAAAGGGCATAGGATTGGAAACACATGGCTGTATTGCGTTTTTCTGGAGGAACATTGTTAACATTTTTTCCTCCGATAAGAATTTCACCTTCATCAGCCACATGAAATCCAGCGATTAATTTTAATAAGGAGGTTTTACCACAGCCGCTTGGTCCTAATAAGGTGACAAACTCGCCTTCTTCAGCGGTAAAAGTAATATTATTTGCTGCGTAAAAGTCACCAAATTTTTTTGTAATATTTTTTATTTCTAACGTTGCCATTTTTACATCCTCTATTTGGCTTACAACTATAGAGGTAACCATAAAAACACTTAGTTATTTTTTCAATAAAATAAAAATATTTTTCATGAATTTGTGATGAAGATCACGCATTTAGCTAAAAATATGGTTTTATTACATTTTAATAATGCGGAGGCGGTGTTTCTTCTGCTTGGCTGGCAATATTAGAAGGTTGCATATCTTTTAATTTGCCGGCGAGATAGCGGAGTTGAAGTTGAATTTTATCCATATCAAACTGTTGTTGAACTAATGCTTGGTTGAGTTCGTCTAAAAGTTGTTCTTGAAAAGCAATTTTCATTTCAAGTTCGGCGATGCGATCTTCTAAAATTTGTTGATTTTGCATAAAATTTCTCTAATTTTTAAAAAAATGTTGTGAATTTGGTCAATCCGATTTAACCTATTCACTATTCCGTTTCTATTATAAAGGATCAAGCAAAATGTTGAAAATTCAAAAGCTTTCTCTTGCTGCACTTATGGTAAGTGCGGTTGTTTCAGGTTCTGTTTTTGCAGAAGATAAAGCAGCGCCAAGCGCAAGTGATGCGTCTTATGCTGTAGGTGCATTAATGGGTAACCAAGTAAAAGATTTAGTGGATGCTCAAAAAGAAGTGATTCAATACGACAATGCGCGTATTTTAGATGGCTTAAAAGATGCATTAGAAGGTAAAGTTGATGTTCGTAAAGACGAAAAAATTCAACAAACCTTAGATGGTATTCAAGAGCAATTAGTGTCTGCAGCGAAAGCAAAAGTAGAACAACAAGCGAAAGCCGCAAAAGAAGAAGGCGATAAATACCGCGCTGAATTTGCGAAAAAAGATGGCGTAAAAAGCACTAAAGATGGCTTACTTTACAAAATCACTGAAGCAGGTAAAGGTGATGCGATTAAAGCAACAGATACTGTGAAAGTACATTACACTGGTAAATTACCAGATGGTAAAGTATTTGATAGCTCTGTTGAACGTGGTCAACCGGTTGAGTTTAAATTAAACCAAGTGATCAAAGGTTGGACTGAAGGTCTTCAGTTAGTGAAGAAAGGCGGTAAAATCGAATTAGTGATTCCACCTGAATTAGCTTATGGCAAACAAGGTGCAGGCGATTCAATTCCACCTGATGCAACACTTTACTTCGAAGTTGAAGTATTAGACGTTAATCCTAAAAAATAATCCTTAATTCAACCGCACTTTGTCCAAAGTGCGGTCATTTTCCCTACCAGATTTGAAAAATGATACTAACTGATAGACAACCTTTCACTGATGAAGATCGTGCTATTCTGATTTCCTATAAAGCGGTAGTTGATGGCGTGAGTGCGTTGATTGGCGAGCATTGTGAAATCGTCTTACACTCTTTGGAAGACATTGAACATTCCGCCATTTGTATTGCCAATGGGCATAATACCAATCGCCAAGTGGGTTCCCCGATTACGGATTTAGCCCTGAAATCCTTGCGTAATATGCAAAGTGAGAGTGTGTCTAAGCCTTATTTCACGCGTGCGAAAGGCAATGTGTTGATGAAGTCTGTGACCATCGCCATTCGAAATAGCAAGCAGCGTATTATTGGTTTACTTTGTATCAATATTAATTTGGATGTGCCAGTTTCTCAATTTATGCAGGCCTTTATGCCAACGCAGGAACAAAATGAAACCTCTTCCGTCAATTTTGCAAGTTCAGTGGAAGAATTGGTGGCACAAACGGTAGAAAAAACCATTGAAGAAGTGAATGCTGATCGCTCGGTTTCGAACAATAATAAGAACCGTCAGATTGTGATTTCACTTTACGAAAAAGGCATTTTTGATATTAAAGATGCGATCAATTTAGTGGCTGATCGCCTCGCGATTTCTCGCCACACCGTGTATTTATATATTCGTCAAATCAAACAAGAGCAAGAGTAATGAACTATGTTCTCGCTGTGAAAAGTCCCGTTTATGGAAAACAAGGGGCTTTTCTTGCCTATCAATTTGCCCAAGCTTTACTCGAAAAAGGGCATGTCATTAGCCAAATTTTCTTTTTCCAAGACGGTGTGAGTAATGGCAATGGCTTGGTTTATCCTGCCAATGATGAATTTAATCTCACGCAAGCTTGGCAAGCCTTTTCAACCCAGCATCATATTCCTTTGCATTTATGTGTAGCCGCTTCACAACGTCGTGGCGTAGTGGATGCGCTTACGGCAAAAGAGACTGATAAAACTAATCTTGCAGAAGGTTTTGAGATTACAGGCTTAGGCGAGTTTATGGCGATGGCATTAAAAGCAGATCGGGTGGTGACATTATGAAGCTGGCATTTTTATTTCGTACTGCGCCACATGGAAACGCGATTTCTCGTGAAGGATTAGATGCTTTGCTCGCGGCAACAGCATTTTGTGATGAAGAAGATATTGGTGTCTTTTTTATTGATGATGGCGTGTTGAATTTATTTGATGGGCAAAATCCTGAGTTATTGTTACAAAAAGATTTTATCCGCACCTTTAAATTGTTGGATTTATACGATATTGAACAGTGCTTTGTCTGCGCCGATTCGCTCGACCAATACAATTTGAATACTGAACAACTTATTATTTCTGCTGAAAAAATTGACCGCACTTCGCTGATCAATAAACTTAGCCAAGCCGAAAAAGTGTTTACGTTTTAAGGAATATTATGCTTTATACCTTTTCTCGAGCTCATTATTCTGAGACAGACCTTCAACGTTATTTGACTGGCATCACGGAAAATGATGCGGTGGTTTTATGGCAAGACGGCGTGTTGCTAGCGGTAAAGTACAGAGAAATGTTTACTCAATGCAAAGGACAATGCTTTGTGCTAGAACAAGATGTTTTAGCCCGAAATTTAACCGCACTTTTGCTAGAAAACAATAAAGTGCGGTCAATTTCATTAACAGATTTGGTGGATTTAACTGCTCAATATTCGCCTCAAATCGCCTTATAGCGGGCGTTCTTTCGGTAACAAGAGCGGTAATACCATAACAGAATAAAGTGCTAAACCTGCGGCCATTAAGCAGGTAATTTCTAATCCTCC
>CAKQTN010000111.1:0-4326 GCA_934276625.1 uncultured Haemophilus sp. | reverse complement strand
AAACTTTATGGCGATATGCAAACCTTCACATGTGATGCATTAATCATCGCAACAGGGGCATCAGCACGTTATATCGGGTTAGAATCTGAAACCGCTTATAAAGGCCGCGGCGTTTCAGCTTGTGCAACCTGTGATGGTTTCTTCTATCGCAATAAACCGGTTGCCGTTGTAGGTGGTGGAAATACCGCCGTTGAAGAAGCACTTTACTTGGCTAATATTGCTTCTGAAGTACATTTAATCCACCGTCGTGATAGTTTCCGAGCGGAAAAAATCTTAATCGATCGCTTATACAAAAAAGTCGAAGAAGGCAAAATCGTGCTTCATACTGACCGCACTTTGAATGAGGTGTTAGGTGATAACATGGGCGTAACTGGTGTTCGTTTAGAAAACGTGAAAACCGGCGAAAAAGAAGACGTGAAATTAGACGGTTTATTTATTGCTATCGGTCATGCACCAAACACTGAAATCTTCCAAGGTCAGCTTGAACTTAATAATGGTTATATTGTGGTTAAATCAGGTCTTGAAGGCAATGCTACAGCGACCTCTGTAGAAGGCGTATTTGCGGCAGGTGATGTGATGGATCACAACTATCGCCAAGCTATTACTTCAGCAGGAACAGGCTGTATGGCGGCATTGGATGCTGAACGTTATTTAGATGCACAAGAATAAATAAATTTCCTTATTTATTTTCCCCTCTTTAGCAAAGAGGGATTAAGGGTGATTTTAAAAAATCAATTTTGTATCAATAAACTCGCCCTTCAAACTCCCTCTCAATAGAGAGGGAGAACTTTTTAAATGCTAACTCTACAAATCTATGGACAAACTTCGCCAAAAATATTTACAAAAATGGCTTCGTGCGCAGCAACAACCTGTTAAAAAATTAATGCGCACCAATATTGCCCTTGCCACACTTTCCTCCTTAATTCTTGTGGCTCAAACCTATTTTCTTGCGACACTGCTCGACAAGCTCATTATGCAACATGTCGATCGTGCGGAACTGGCTCCCTATTTTATTGCATTAATCATTACTTTTGCTTTGCGTGCGGTCATTTTATGGCTACGCGAAAAAATTGGCTTTAAAGCAGGTCGATTACTGCGCAATCACATGCGCCAAAAGATCTTAGACAAAATCCATCAAGTTGGGCCGGCTACCATCAATAATAAACCAGCCGGCAGCTGGGCAAGTGTTATGCTTGAACAAGTAGAAAACTTGCATAACTTCTATGCGCGATTCCTACCGCAACAAAGTTTGTCTGCCATTGTACCAATGGTGATTTTAATTGCCGTATTCCCACTCAACTGGGCGGCTGGACTGATTTTGATGGTCACTGCACCACTTGTGCCTATTTTTATGATTCTGGTAGGGATTGCAGCTGCAGATAGCAGCCAAAAAAATATGGCAACCCTTTCTCGCTTAAGCGCTCAATTTTTGGATCGCTTACGCGGTTTAGAAACCTTGCGTCTTTTCAACCGCACTTCAGAACAAACACAACATATTGAAAGCACAACGGAAGACTTCCGTGAAACGACCATGGCTGTACTTAAAATGGCGTTTCTCTCTTCTGCTGTATTAGAGTTTTTCACCTCCATTTCCATTGCTTTAATGGCGGTGTACTTTGGTTTTAGCTATTTAGGCCAAGTGGAATTTGGCACTTATGGCACCACGCTGACCTTATTTACCGGCTTTTTCTGCTTAATTCTGGCGCCAGAGTTTTATCAACCATTGCGAGATCTCGGGACTTACTACCACGATCGTGCAGCCGGTATTGGTGCAGCTGATGCCATTGTCGATTTCTTAGAAGCAGATTATTTAATTGCCCATCAAGGCAATGAACAAATTCCAGCACAAAGTGCGGTCGAAATTCAGGCTGAAAATTTAGTGGCGCTTTCTCCACAAGGTCAACCATTAACGAAGCCTCTTTCATTCCATATTCCGAAAGAAAGCCATATTGCTCTTGTCGGCCAAAGTGGCGCAGGAAAAACCTCTTTAATCAATGTATTACTCGGTTTCTTGCCTTATGAAGGAAGCTTAAAAATTAACGGTGTGGAACTTAACCAAAGCCGTTTAAGCGACTGGCGAAAACAAATTGCGTGGGTAGGACAAAACCCATTACTGCTACAAGGTAGCATCAAAGAAAATCTACTTTTAGGTGATATTCAAGCAACTGATGAGCAAATTGAGCAAGCCTTGATTTCTGCGCAAGCGAAAGAGTTTACCGACAAATTAGGCTTAAATAGTGAAATTAAAGATGGTGGGATGGGGGTATCCGTAGGCCAAGCGCAACGCTTAGCGATCGCACGCGCTTTACTACGCAAAGGCAATTTATTATTACTCGATGAGCCAACGGCTAGCCTGGATGCTCAATCAGAGAATCTGGTGCTTAGTGCTCTTGCTGAAATGAGCCATAACCAAACCACCTTAATGATCACACACCGAATTGAAGATCTGAAACAATGCGACAATATTTTAGTGATGCAAGAAGGTGAAATTGTTCAACAAGGCCATTTCAACCAATTAAAAGATCAAGGCTTCTTTGCCGAATTATTGGCTCAACGAAAAGAGGATATTCAATAATGCGTGCTTTACTTCCCTTTTTACGTTTATTTAAATTCGCCAAGTTGCCTTTATTTTTAGGCTTGGTTTTAATGATCACAGGCCTCGCATCCAGTATTGGCTTGCTAACCACCTCTGGTTGGTTTTTAGCGGCAACGGCAATTGCGGGTCTTGGCACGTTGTTTAATTTCTTCTATCCCTCTGCTTCTGTACGTGGGCTTGCTATTAGCCGCACCCTTTTCCGTTATTTCGAAAAGTTGGTGACTCACGATGCGACTTTCCGCATTTTAGCTAAATTACGGGTACAAGTTTTTGAGAAGATTATTCCCTTAAGTCCAGCTGTGTTAAATCGCTACCGTAACAGCGATTTATTAAACCGCTTAGTGTCAGATGTGGATACCCTCGATAGCCTTTACCTTCGCTTAATTGCGCCATTTATTACGGCTATTTTTGTGATTCTAGCTATGTGTATTGGCCTAAGTTTTGTCAATGCACCTTTAGCCTTAGGTTTAGGCATTAGCCTACTTTTATTGGTATTGGTTATTCCAACCATTTTCTATCAACTTGGTAAAAAATTTGGTGACAAACTCGTGCATTCACGCGCACTTTATCGCACGCAATTCTTAGAGTTTATTCAAGCTCAAGCGGAATTATTGCTCTTTAATGCCGAAGATAAATTGAAAGATAACATGGCTAAAACTGAAGCTAACTGGCAAGCAGACCAACAAAAAGAAGCAAATTTAAGCGGATTTTCAACCGCCCTTTCACTCTTTTTAAATAGTTTGATTATTGCCGCAATGTTATGGTTTAGCTCACAAGCGGAATTTGGCAACGATGAATATCGTATGGCGTTTATTGCGCTCTTCACTTTTGCCGCCCTTGCATCGTTTGAAATCTTAATGCCATTAGGTTCAGCTTTCTTACATATCGGGCAAGTAATTGCTTCAGCTGAACGCGTGACAGATATTATCGATCAGCAACCATTAGTGACTTTTAATGGCAAAGCGGAGTTCGATCAAAATGCGACTACATTAATTGAAGCGAAAGCTCTTTCTTTTGCTTATCCTGAACGTCAAAATCGTGCTTTAGAAAACCTGAATTTAACCATTCAAAAAGGCCAAAAAGTTGCGATTCTAGGTAAAACAGGTAGCGGAAAATCCACGTTATTACAGCTTTTAGTGCGTAATTATGATGCTAATCAAGGAGATTTATTCCTTGCTGGCAAGCCAATTGCTGATTATGCAGAAGACACATTACGCAGCCAATTCTGCTTTTTAACACAACGTGTTCATGTATTTAGCGATACACTTCGTCAAAATCTGCAATTTGCAAGTGCGGTCAATATTTCAGATGAAAAAATGATCGAGGTGTTAAATCAAGTGGGTTTAGGAAAGTTGTTGGAACAAGAACAAGGTTTAGATATTTGGCTAGGTGATGGTGGTCGTCCACTTTCTGGTGGAGAACAACGTCGTTTGGGCTTAGCGCGTATTTTGCTTAATGATGCGCCAATTTTATTATTAGATGAGCCAACTGAAGGTTTAGATCGCGAAACTGAACGACAAATTCTGCGTTTAATTCTTGCCCATGCTGAAAATAAAACCTTAATTATGGTAACTCACCGCTTAACGGCGATTGAGCAATTTGATGAGCTTTGTGTGATTGATGAAGCGAAGCTAATTGAAAAAGGCACTTATTCAGAATTATTGCAATTAGAAAAAGGGTTCTTCAAACAATTAGTGGAGCGTGTGTAAAACAAGGAAGGATAAGTTGGG
>CAKQTN010000110.1:0-4367 GCA_934276625.1 uncultured Haemophilus sp. | reverse complement strand
CCTAAATTTTAGGCATAAAAAAACACCCGTTAAGGTGCTGATTTAAAGTGGTGGGTCGTGAAGGATTCGAACCTTCGACCAACGGATTAAAAGTCCGCTGCTCTACCGACTGAGCTAACGACCCACTGGTATCATTTTGAAATGGTGCCCGAAGCCAGACTTGAACTGGCACGCCTCGAAAGGCGAGGGATTTTAAATCCCTTGTGTCTACCGATTCCACCACTCGGGCAAATTGGAGCGGGAAACGAGGCTCGAACTCGCGACCCCGACCTTGGCAAGGTCGTGCTCTACCAACTGAGCTATTCCCGCGTTTGCTTGTTGCCAAACAACGGGGCGTATTTTACGGATTTATCTTATTGTGTCAAATAAAATTCGTAAAAAATTTTTTTGATTGGTTAAAAATAATTCAAAAATAAAAGGTGCGATTAAAATAACCGCACCTTTTATTTAAAATTTAGCCAATTCTATAATTCAATGTTATCTAACAAGCTGCCTTTTGCTGCTTTCAAATATTGGAGCATTGACCACACGGTTAAGATTGCCGCTAAATAGAGTAGTACAATTGCTAGTGTTTCCATATAAACGTTATATCGCCAGAGTAATCCACCTAAAGCCAGCATTTGAGAGGTCGTCTTCACTTTTCCCATCCATGAAACGGCCACTTTATTACGTTCACCCAATTCAGCCATCCATTCACGTAAAGCTGAGATAATGATTTCACGTGAAATCATAATAATGGCGGGGATAGTAATCCAGAAAGAATGTTGATATTCCACGATTAACACAAGGGCAGTAATCACCATCACTTTATCAGCTACAGGATCAAGAAACGCACCGAAGCGAGTTGTTTGTTTTAATTTTCGAGCAAGATAGCCATCAAACCAGTCGGTGACACCCGCGATAAAGAAAATAAGAGTGGTAATAAAAGGCGCAGAGGGGATAGGCAAATAAAACGCCAAGACGAAGAATGGAATTAAAATCACTCGGAGAATCGTCAGAAAAATGGGAATATTATATTTCATAAAAATAACCGCACTTTGGTTAAAGATACGTTCATTTTAAAGGATCTACAAAAATAAAAAAAGCCACTTAATGTGGCTTTTTCTTAAAAATTAAAGTTTGTCAGCGTTTTGTTTCAAGTATTTAGCAACACCTTCAGGGCTGTCTTTCATACCTTCTTTGCCTTTTTCCCATTGAGCTGGGCAAACTTCACCGTGTTCTTCGTGGAATTGTAACGCATCTACCATACGTAACATTTCATCGATGTTACGACCTAATGGTAAGTCGTTTACGATTTGGTGACGAACAACACCGTTTTTGTCGATTAAGAATGAAGCACGTAATGCAACACCTTCTTCTGGATGTTCGATACCGTATGCTTTAGCGATTTCATGTTTAACGTCAGCTGCTAATGCATATTTAACTGCACCGATACCGCCGTTTTCAGTTGGGGTATTACGCCATGCATTGTGAGTGAATTCTGAGTCGATAGAAACACCAACTACTTCAACACCACGTTTTTTGAATTCTTCATAACGGTGGTCGAATGCGATTAATTCAGATGGGCAAACGAAAGTAAAGTCTAATGGGTAGAAGAATAATACCGCAGCTTTACCATTAACGTGTTTTTTGAAATTGAAGTTGTTAACGATTTCACCATTGCCTAAAACTGCAGAGGAAGTAAAATCTGGAGCTTGACGAGTTACTAATACCATAGTCATAATTCCTATATAAATGTTAATAAAAATTTTGCTAACGCAAAAACTCGGTTAGTATTCTAAAAAAATTGACCGCACTTTAACAGCTGTTTTTATCTATTGAATTAATTAATATTGTCTAAGTTACAGGTGAAATATATGTCAGAACATCATACTTTATCAACCACACTGGTTCATGCCGGACGTAAAAAACGTTTTACCCAAGGGGCGGTAAACCCGGTGGTCCAACGTGCCTCTTCTTTAGTGTTTGACACTATTGCAGATAAAAAACATTGTACAAAAAATCGTTATAAGGGAGAGCTTTTCTATGGACGTCGTGGCACGTTAACACACTTTGCACTTCAAGATTTAATGTGTGAAATGGAAGGGGGAGCTGGCTGTTATCTTTATCCTTGTGGTGCCGCAGCAGTAACCAATGCTATTTTATCCTTTGTAGAAACGGGCGATCACGTTTTAATGACAGGTGCGGCTTATGAGCCGACACAAGATTTTTGCAATGTGATTTTGAAAAAAATGCATATTGATACAACCTATTATGATCCCATGATAGGTGCTGATGTTGCCAAACTCGTGCAGCCAAATACGAAAGTCTTATTTTTAGAATCTCCAAGTTCTTTAACGATGGAAGTGCCTGATATCCCCGCGATTGTTAAAGCGGTTAGAGCTGTAAGCCCTGGAATCGTCATTATGATCGATAATACATGGGCGGGAGGCGTACTATTCAAAGCGTTAGAGCACGGTATTGATATCTCTATTCAAGCAGGAACCAAATATTTAGTGGGGCATTCAGATATTATGATCGGTACCGCAGTAGCTAATATACGGACTTGGGATAAATTGCGCGAGCATTCCTATTTAATGGGACAAATGGTTGATGCCGATTCTGCTTATACAACTGCTCGTGGTATTCGTACCTTAGGTGTGCGATTAAAACAACATCATGAAAGTAGTTTAAAAGTCGCCAAATGGTTAAGTGAACAACCACAAGTTAAAGCGGTGTATCATCCTGCGTTGCCAAGCTGTCCAGGCCATGAAAACTTTAAACGTGATTTTACCGGCGCAAGCGGTTTATTTTCTTTTGAATTACATAAACGTTTAAACGATGAAGAGCTTTCAGCCTTTATGGATCATTTTGATCTTTTCACAATGGCTTATTCTTGGGGCGGGTTTGAATCGCTCATTTTATGCAATCAACCGGAAGAAATTGCGAAAATTCGCCCAGGTATTGAGCGTAAATTAACGGGTTCATTAATTCGTGTTCATATTGGATTTGAAGACACGGATGAATTAATAGCTGATCTTCAAGCGGGCTTTGAACGAATCAAATAAGAAAGAGGGCTGTTTATGTAAACAGCCCTTATTTACTCAATCTTTGAGTTGATTTATCATAGTCAGCATTTTTAGCAACTAGAGAAGAACAATGAAACATATTCATATTTTAGGTATCTGCGGGACTTTTATGGGCGGTGTCGCGATGATTGCCAAACAAATGGGTTATAAAGTCACAGGCTCAGATACTAATGTTTACCCACCGATGAGCACTTTTTTACAAGAGCAGGGCATTGAGATTATTCCTAATTATGATGTAGCTCAACTTCAGCCTGCACCCGATATGGTGATTGTCGGAAATGCCATGAAGCGTGGTAATCCTTGTGTGGAATATGTTTTGGATAATGCCTTGCCTTACACATCAGGTCCACAATGGTTACACGACCATTTATTACGTAATCGTTGGGTGTTAGCGGTTTCCGGTACACATGGTAAAACCACGACAACGGGGATGTTGACTTGGATTTTAGAACAAAATGGCTTAAAACCAGGTTTCTTAATCGGTGGTATTGCGGGAAATTTTGGTACGTCAGCTCGTTTAGGGGAAAGTGAGTTCTTCGTGATTGAAGCGGATGAGTACGATACGGCGTTCTCTGATAAACGTTCTAAATTTGTACATTACAATCCGAAAACCTTGATCATTAACAATATTAGCTTCGATCATGCGGACATCTTCGATGATCTTCACGCGATCCAGCGTCAATTCCATCACATGATCAGAACCATTCCTTCCAGAGGACGCGTTCTTTCTTTTGCAGATGAACAGAGCGTAAAAGAAACCCTCAATATGGGATGTTGGTCAGAACAGCAATTAATCGGTAAAGGTAAAGAATGGTTTGCGGAACGTATTACCAATGATTGTTCTGAATTTGCCGTATTCCATCACGGTGAAAAAGTCGCTGAAGTGAAATGGAATATTGTCGGACAGCATAATATGCACAATGCTTTAATGGCGATTGCAGCCGCTTACCATGCAGGCGTCAAAATTGAAGATGCATGTCAGGCATTAGGCAGTTTTATCAATGCAAAACGTCGTTTAGAAGTGAAGGGTGAAGTAAACGGGATTACGGTTTATGATGACTTCGCTCACCATCCAGAAGCCATTCTGGCAACACTCACTGCGTTGCGTGACAAAGTAGGCGGAGGTGTACGTATTCTTGCGGTATTAGAACCTCGTTCAAACACCATGAAAATGGGCGTGCATAAAGATGAAATTGCACCTGCACTTGGACGTGCCGATGCCGTATTTATGCTACAACCAGATAATATTCCATGGGATGTGGCTGAAATTGCAGGACAATGTGTGCAACCGGCACATTA
>CAKQTN010000109.1:0-4376 GCA_934276625.1 uncultured Haemophilus sp. | reverse complement strand
CTTTCGCCAGTTACTTCTAATTGGGCAATTTCTTCCTGCATTTTTTGCATTTTTTCTTGCATTTGTTGGGCTTGTTTCATTAAGCCGCCTAAACCGCCTTTTCCGAACATTGGATTTTCCTTCTTAAATTAACTAAAACGAGCCGCATTTTAGCGAAAAAATTTGCCTTTGGGAACAGAGAAATTTATTATTCCATACTTCAAAACTGGGTCAAAAACGACCGCTCTTTTATTTAGGAATTGCAGATGGAAACTCGTTATTACTTTATATTTACGGCAGCTATTATTTTGTTACAACTGCTGATTTATATTTTTAATAAAACGCTGATTTGGTGGCTTAACAAACCTTTCTCCCCAAAGACAAGACGAGCAATTACCTTTGTCAGCTTTTTGCTTCCTAATGTCTTGGTTATTTGCCATTTTTTAAAGCTTTTTACGGTATTTCGACTTATTGCTTTAATTCTCGCGCTACTCCTTTTTTCAGCCTTTGCGAGTATTGCCGTAGGATGTATTCATTTTCTTTTCCGAAAATCCAAATCCATCACCCAAATCGACCGCACTTTACGCATTGCTTACCCGATTTTATTTATTGGTATCACTGCCTTAAGTGTGTATAACGCCTATGTCACACGTGTTATTCATTATGAAATTACGCTAGATAAACCGATTAAACCATTGCGAATTGGCATGGCAAGCGATCTCCATTTAGGCAAATTATTTGGCGGGAAAGAATTGGATAAACTGGCTGATATTATGCAGCAAGAAAAGGTGGATATCATTTTATTGCCTGGCGATATTATGGATGATAACGTCAATGCTTATTTAGCCGAAAAAATGCAACCCCATTTAGCGAAACTCAAGGCCCCAATGGGCGTTTATGCCACACTAGGCAATCATGACTTATTCGGTGATCAAGATCGAATTGATCGAGAAATTCACAAAGCGGGTATTACGGTATTAAGAGATGAAACATTAACATTAAATAATGAATTGGTACTGATTGGACGAAATGACAATCTTGCTCACGATAGACCAAGTACCGAGACGTTATTAAAACAAGTGAATACTGACTTACCGATTATTCTATTGGATCACCGTCCAACAGATATTGAAAAACATGCTTCACTCCCGCTTGATATTCAAGTTTCAGGGCATGCACATAAAGGGCAAGTATTCCCCGCCAGTTTAATCACAAAAATGATGTATCGTTTGGATTATGGTCATGAAAAAATTGGCAATCCACATGTTTTTGTCACTTCAGGTTACGGCTTCTGGGGCATTCCAATGCGTTTAGGATCACAGTCGGAAGTGATTATTATTGATGTAAAAGGAAAATAAAAAAGAGCGGTCAAAAATGACCGCTCTTTTATTATCAATTAGCTCTTAAGAACATACCACTTTCACCGCTAAGCCACCTTTCGATGTTTCGCGATATTTAGCATTCATGTCTTTACCTGTTTCATACATGGTTTCGATCACTTTATCCAAGGTTACGCGAGGATTAGTGGTTCGGCGTAATGCCATACGGCTAGCGTTAATCGCTTTTACTGAAGCAATGGCGTTACGTTCAATACAAGGTACTTGCACTTGGCCACCAACAGGATCGCAAGTTAAGCCCAAGTTATGTTCCATCGCAATTTCAGCTGCGATACACACTTGTACTGGTGTACCACCTAAGATCTCAGTTAAACCTGCGGCAGCCATTGAACATGCCACACCCACTTCACCTTGGCAGCCGACCTCTGCCCCCGAAATAGATGCATTCATCTTATAAAGGGAACCAATCATACCGGCAGCCAATAAGTAGCGTTCAATGACTTCTAGTGTTAAAGGTGCAACAAATTTTTCATAATAAGAAAGTACCGCCGGCACAATACCGCATGCACCATTAGTTGGCGCAGTCACAACTCGCCCACCTGCCGCATTCTCTTCATTTACTGCGAGGGCAAACATATTCACCCAGTCGATCACATACATTGGGTCATGGGCTAAACGGCCGCTATTTGCCTCTAAGAGACGATAAAGTGATGGCGCACGACGAGCAACTTTTAATGGCCCTGGTAACACACCTTCTGTTTTAATACCATGTTCAATACAATCTTTCATGGTTTTCCAAACATTCTGTAAATGTGCTTCAACCTCTTTTTTATCACGCAATGCTAATTCATTTTTCATCATCACCGTAGAGAGCATTAAGCCACTCTCCTGACAATGTTTCAAAATATCTTCAGCATGTTGATAAGGATACGGCACAGTCACCGAATTTTCTTCCTCTTGACCAAAATGCGCTTCATCTACAATAAATCCACCACCGATAGAGTAATAGGTTTGACGGTAAAGCACGTTACGATCAGCATCTAATGCAGTAATGGTCATACCGTTTTCATGCAATGATAAAAAGGAATTATGGAATACCATATTGGCATCCCAATCGAAATTAACCGTTTTTTTGCCCTGTGCAATCGACAGTTTTTTAGTTTGTTTAACCTGTTCGATAAAGGTTGGGATTAAATCAATATCCACATCATGCGGTAGATAACCGGCTAATCCCATGATGATCGCAATATCTGTATTATGACCATGTCCCGTCATGGAGAGAGAGCCATATACATCAACGTGCAAGGTTGCAACGGCATCAAATTTACCTTGCTCGATTAAATCGTCAATAAACTGCTTGCCTGCTTTCATCGGGCCGACAGTATGGGAGCTAGATGGCCCAACTCCCACTTTAAACATATCAAATACACTAATCATATTATTTTAAATCCTAAGCTAAACTAAAAAGCCGCTTATAATAATCCATATACGACCGCGGAGATAGCAATTAATCCCATAACTGTAACAAATACATTGCTAAAACGACCTTGATAGCGTTTCATTGCTGGAACATTGCGAATCGCATACATAGGCATAATGAAAAGGATCATCGCAATAATTGGGCCGCCAAGGGATTCAATCAAACCTAAAATACTTGGATTAATGATTGCCACACCCCATAAAGTCAATAAGAAGAAAACTGCAGTACCGTAATTTAATTTTTTACGATTCACGCTTTCACCTTTCATTTTGAGGTATAAGCCTTCTAAACCTTCACGTGCGCCTAAATAATGGCCAAAGAATGAGCTTGTAATCGCGAAGAAAGCCACTAATGGTGCAAAATAAGAAATGTATGGGTTATCAAATTTGTTAGCAAGATAAGACAAGATACTAATATTTTGTGCTTTTGCTTCTAATAACTCTGCTGGTGTTAAGGTTAATACACAGCTAAATACAAAGAACATCACAAAGAACAGTAATACGGTTGAAGTGCCTTTTTCTGTACGACCGATGTGATATTCCGTTGTATTAAAATCTTTATATTCACGTTGTTGAGAAAGCGTGAAAGACGAAATTGCCGGAGAATGGTTAAAAGAGAAAACCAATACTGGGATTGTTAACCACAATGTTGTGATGAAGCCACCAGCTGTAGGAAGTTCATAAAGCATTGAAGCATTCCATTGCGGAATGAGATAAATTGATAACGCAAAGAGAATCAACACCAATGGATAAACGAGTAATTCGGTGATTTTCAACATCACTTTTTCACTGAACAACATTACAGAAATCAATATCGCAATTAATACAAAAGAAAGAATCACACGGTTTGGTGAAGCCATGCCTAATTGGTTGACAATAAAAGAATCAACCGTATTGGTGATCCCGTTTCCATAAATCAACAAAATTGGGAAGATCGCAAAGAAATATAATAAGGTAATTAATTTCCCAGCGGTCGGGCCGAAATGTTCTTCTACCACTTCAGTAATATCACTGCCTGGTTTAGAAGAAGACAACACGAAATAAGCCAAGCCACGATGTGCAAAATATGTCATCGGTCCGACTAAAATCGCCATCACAACCAAAGGCCAAAAACCGCCCATCCCTGCATTGATTGGTAAAAATAATACCCCTGCGCCCACCGCAGTTCCAAATAAGTTTAATACCCAAGCTGTATCAAATTTATTCCATTTTTTATTAGTTGTAGTGTCCATACATTACCCTCTAAAGTTTAATTATAAAATCTTTATCCAATGAATATTCATTCATTAAATTAATGGTGGCATTATGATAAGGTTATAGGCTGATTGCAAAGTGAAAAATAATAAAGTGTGATCTTGTTAACAATTTTATGTAATTTTTTTACATAAATATTTATCTAGATCAAAAAAGTGCGGTGAGAAATTTGAGCAAATTTTAAAGAGAGGAAAACAACAGAATAATGCTGAATTCTAAAAAGCAAAAAGCCGCTAAATTTCTTTAGCGACTTCTTAGAATTTGGCTCCTCCTGCGGGACTCGAACCTGCGACATATGGATTAACAGTCCACCGTTCTACCGACTGA
>CAKQTN010000108.1:0-4395 GCA_934276625.1 uncultured Haemophilus sp. | reverse complement strand
GTACCGATTGTTGAGCCAATTGGTGGTCACGCAGTGTTCTTAGATGCTCGTCGTTTCTGTCCACACTTGAAACAAGAAGAAGACTTCCCAGCACAAGCATTAGCAGCAGCAATTTATGTTGAGTGCGGTGTACGTTCAATGGAACGTGGTATTATTTCAGCTGGTCGTGATATCAAAACTGGTGAAAACCACCATCCAAAACTTGAGACAGTACGTCTTACTATCCCACGTCGTGTTTACACCTATGCACACATGGATTTAGTTGCTGATGGTATTATCCACTTATTCAAACATAAAGAGGATATTAAAGGGCTTCGTTTCGTGTATGAACCAAAACAATTACGTTTCTTCACTGCACGCTTTGAACAAAAATAGGCCTACTAGCCCTTACTTCGGCAACGAGGTAAGGGCTTTTTGTATCTAAAACATTTGGTTAATGAGAAAAATGCGAAAACATTCTAATGACATTGTAGTTTGATGTATTGTCAAGTAAGGAAGTGACTAGCCTTTCTACGATAATCGGAAAGGAGAAAACTCATGAATAAAACATTGGGAAGTACCTTAATTACCTCAGGGACGATGATTGGCGCAGGGATGCTTGCTATGCCTCTCACATCTGCTGGAATAGGTTTTACGTTTACAGTCGTTCTACTTATTCTTTTATGGATCCTACTCACTTATAGTGCATTATTATTTGTTGAGGTTTATCAAACCGCTGAACATGATGCCGGCATTGGTACACTTGCTGCACAATATTTTGGCCGACCAGGACGAATTGTCGCAACCAGCGTATTAATGATTTTCCTTTATGCATTGCTTTCCGCCTATGTGACCGGTGGTGGTGCAATTCTTGCTTCAACTTTACCTGATTTTGCTGCTCCTGATTTGAAAATGAAAGGTTCTATCCTTGCATTTACAATCTTATTTGGTGTTTTCGTGGCAATTGGTACAAGCTTTGTGGATGCGCTAAATCGCTTCTTGTTTATTGCGATGATTGCCGCTTTATTTATCGTGCTTGGATTGATGATCCCCGAAATTAAAATCGATAACTTAATGGCCATGCCAATTGATAAAGCTTTATTGATTTCAGCTAGCCCAGTTTTCTTTACCGCTTTTGGTTTCCATGGTTCGATTCCTTGCTTAAATAAATACTTAGAAGGTGATGTAAAAGCCTTAAGATTTTCGATTATTGTGGGCTCTGCAATCACATTAGTGGGTTATATCTTATGGCAATTTTCAACTCATGGTGTATTAAGCCAAACTCGCTTCTTAGAAATCCTTAATCAAGATCCAACATTAAATGGATTGATTGAAGCGGTTCGTGTGATTACAGGCAGTACTATTATTGCTGCTATTGTGAAAATCTTCTCAGCTTTGGCACTTATTACTTCATTCTTAGGGGTCGCACTCGGTTTATTAGAATGTATTGATGACCTGTTAAAACGTGTATTCAATTTTTCTGCAAACCGTTTAAGTTTAGGTTTCTTAACGTTCCTTCCGCCATTGCTTTTTGCATTCTTCTACCCAGAAGGATTCATCCTTGCATTAGGTTATGCAGGACAAATGTTTGCTTTCTATGCAGTGGTATTGCCGGCAGCATTGGTCTGGAAAGCTCGCCATCAACATCCAAACTTACCTTATCGTGTGCCAGGTGGTTCAGGGGTTCTACTCTTTGTCTCAATTTTAGGAACGATTATTGTGTGTATCCCATTCCTAATTAAATTAGGTGTATTGCCTCCAGTAGTAGGTTAATAACACGGATTAAAATAAAAAGTGCGGTTAAAAATCACTGTGTTTTTAACCGCACTTCTTTATGCTTTCTCTTTGATCGTTTTGAGATAGCGATATACGCTAGGTTCTGAGATTTTCAAATATTTCGCCACCATCGGAATGGCGCCTTTGATATTGAAAATGCCTTTATCAAATAAGACTTGAACGGCGTTTTCCCGCTGTCTTAAGCTGAGTGGTTTATCGGAATGTAATAGGGTGAAATCAAGGTATTCACAAAGGATATCTTCGATGGAGTTCTCGAGTTTTTCTTTATTAATTATTTCGGCTTCTTCCACTTCGGCAAAGGCTGCATCAATACCTAAAATATTGACGAAGTTTCCAAGGTTTTCCAGCGAAATTAATTTGGTCATCACATCAACCAACTCAGAGGTATCATGATTAATACAAAGGATGCCTTCTAATTTATCCCCATTTTTAATGAAATAAGTTGCGCCTCGAATGACCTTTTCGGAATCTGCCACCGCTTTGTAGTTAAAGATAAAATCTTTATCTAAATACACTTTATCCTGCAGCAAACTTGAAGCAAAAGAACTAAGCGGAGAAGAAAGCGTTCGACCACTGACGTGGCTATTCACAATGGCTTCCATATGAGCCTTATTTTTATCAAAAGAATGAAATACGACTTCGTATTTAGGACCGAGAACATTTCCCAAAAAATGGGTTAGGCCAATAAAATATTTCTTTTGTACGTTATTCATACCAACTTAATCTCATTAATTTCAGCTTGCTATAGGTATTCTATAACCGCTTATTTTTTATAGCAAATATATTGTAAAAAACGACAGGTTATCTATGGTGTTTTACTTTAAGTGAATCTTATAATGCTTAGAGGATATGGTTAGACAATACTTCTGTGATATTCTTTGGTGTTGGGATTTTTACCTTATTCAGTTGATGGTAAGCAATTTGAAAGAATCATAAAAATATGCCAATAGGAAATTAAAGATGAAAGAACAAGAAATTTACCAGAAAATTGGGGAGTTATTGTGGTCAATAATGCCTGAAGAAGCCGTAAGGATTGATTTTATTGGTTCTATTTATCCTGAACATTATTCTGGTGGAGCTGAATGGGTTGTTGCGAATGGTGATATTCATTATTTCCCATTAGGTCAAAGACCTGATGAAATTGAAGGAGAAATTATAAATTTAATGAAACAATTGAGATCAACCTTATCTCAAGAATGGACTCAATATAAGTTTTCCCTATTTGATAATATGGAATTTAATATTAAATTTGCATATGTTTCAGATGAAGATAGTTGGCCAATGCTCTATCTTCGAGGTGTTAGTGATCTTGAAGAAAATGAGATAACGGAATATGGAATCCCTAGAGAAATTTGGGAAGAGCGAGTAAAAACGAAGGAAGAAACAGCAAGATAGCTAGTCTTAGCATGAAAGTGCGGTCAATTTCAAAGAGTTTTAAAACCTCTCAAAATTGACCGCACTTTTTGTATTTTCAACGATGCTTATATTAAGCAAACTTTATAATTTTACATTCAATTTAGCGTAAGCACGTTCTACTTTTTCCAATGCTTTTTCTACGGAAATATCACGAGCGAGCAAGACACCTAAACGGCGATGGCCATTAACTTCGCCTTTACCAAAAATGCGAATATTGGTATGAGGTTCAGCCAACACTTCGGCGATATTGCCAAATTGCACGTTTTTCGATTGGCCTTCTACCACAATGGCTTTGGAAGCCGATGGGCTAATGAGGGTGATTTCCGGAATAGGTAAGCCTAAAATTGCACGGGCGTGTAAGGCGAACTCGGATAATTCTTGAGAAATCAATGTCACCATACCGGTATCATGTGGTCGAGGGGAGACTTCATTGAAGATAACCTCATCACCACACACAAACATTTCCACACCAAAAATACCGCGACCACCTAATGCGGTAGTGATTTTCTCTGCCACGTCTTGTGCTTTTTTCAAGGCTGCATCAGACATGGCTTGTGGCTGCCAAGATTCGCGATAGTCGCCATCTTCTTGTCGATGGCCAATTGGCGCTAAGAAGCTGGTGCCATTAATGTGGCGAACGGTGAGCAAGGTAATTTCATAATCGAATTTAACAAACCCTTCTACAATCACGCGTCCTGCGCCTGCACGGCCACCTTGTTGAGCGTAATCCCAGGCTTTTTGTAAATCGTCTTTGGATTTCAAAATGCTTTGACCGTGACCAGAAGAGGACATAATTGGTTTCACCACGCAAGGAATACCGATTTTTTCAACCGCACTTTGGAAGTCAGCAAAGTTATCGACAAATTGATAAGGTGAGGTTGGCAAGCCAAGCTCTTCGGCAGCTAAACGGCGGATGCCTTCGCGATTCATCGTCAGCTTGGTGGCTTTGGCGGTAGGAACAACATTAAAACCCGCTTGTTCTAATTCCACTAGCGTATCAGTCGCGATGGCTTCCACTTCCGGCACAATGTAATCTGGGCGCTCTTTTTCCACTAAGGCTTTGAGTGCGACACCATCTAGCATGGAAATCGTATAAGCACGATGTGCCACTTGTTGTGCTGGGGCGTTTTCATAACGATCGACGGCAATCACTTCCACGCCTAAACGTTGTAATTCAATCACCACCTCTTTGCCCAGTTCACC
>CAKQTN010000107.1:0-4440 GCA_934276625.1 uncultured Haemophilus sp. | reverse complement strand
GGGTGACGGGTTGCGTGATGCACTCGATCCAAAATTAAAACAATAGGGGGCAGAATGGCATTATTAGATGTAAAAGAGCTTTCTGTTCACTTTGGTGATGAAAAAGCACCTTTTAAAGCAGTGGATCGCATTAGCTATCAAGTTAATCAAGGTGAAGTATTAGGCATTGTTGGTGAGTCTGGCTCAGGGAAATCAGTGAGTTCTCTTGCGGTAATGGGGTTAATTGATTTTCCTGGTCGAGTTTCAGCGACAGGTCTAGAATTTGAAGGAAAAGATCTCTTAAGCTTACCGCCAAAAGAAAAGCGGGAATTGGTTGGCGCAGATATTGCCATGATCTTCCAAGACCCAATGACAAGCTTAAATCCTGCTTATACGGTAGGTTTCCAAATTATGGAAGCGATTAAGGCACATCAAGGCGGCAGTAAAAAAGAACGCCGTGAACGCACTTTAGAGCTATTGCGTTTAGTGGGTATTCCTGATCCAGAATCGAGAATTGATGTCTATCCGCATCAGCTTTCTGGCGGGATGAGCCAACGCGTTATGATTGCTATGGCGATAGCGTGTAAACCGAGATTGCTGATTGCAGATGAGCCAACCACTGCACTGGATGTGACCATTCAAGCTCAAATTGTAGATTTGTTGCTTGAGTTGCAGCAAAAAGAATGTATGTCATTGATTTTGATTACGCACGATCTTGCGTTAGTCGCAGAAGCGGCGCATCGTATTATTGTGATGTATGCAGGACAAGTAGTGGAAGAAGGACGAGCAGAAGATATTTTCCGTGAACCCAAACATCCTTACACCCAAGCCTTATTACGTTCTTTACCGGAGTTTGCAGAAGGTAAATCTCGTTTGCAATCTTTACCCGGTGTGGTGCCAGGTAAATACGATCGCCCACAAGGTTGTTTGTTAAATCCACGTTGTCCGTATGCGACTGATCTTTGTCGAAGTGTGGAACCTGAATTACGTCACGTAGGAAATCGACAAGTTAAATGTCACACCCCATTAAATGCCCAAGGAGAACCTAGCAATGACTGATGTCGCCCAAGAAAAAGCACCATTGCTCAATGCCATTGGGCTAAAAAAATATTATCCTGTGAAAAAAGGGATGTTTGCGAAAACACAGCAAGTGAAAGCATTAGATGGTGTGTCTTTTTCCTTAGAACGAGGCAAAACCCTTGCCGTAGTAGGGGAGTCTGGTTGTGGTAAATCAACACTAGGTCGTCTTTTGACGATGATAGAAGAACCGACTGAAGGTGAATTGTATTACAACGGGCAAAATTTCTTAGTCAATGATCATGAAACGAAAGCATTGCGCCGTCAGAAAATCCAAATCGTGTTTCAAAATCCTTATGCCTCACTGAATCCGCGTAAGAAAATCGGCACGATTTTGGAAGAGCCCTTAGTCATTAATACCAATCTATCGGCAAAAGAGCGTAAGGAAAAAGTATTGGCCATGATGACAAAAGTGGGATTGCGTGCAGAGTTTTATAATCGCTATCCACATATGTTTTCGGGTGGACAGCGTCAACGTATCGCAATTGCTCGTGGTTTAATGCTTGAACCTGACGTGGTTGTGGCGGATGAACCCGTTTCTGCGTTAGACGTGTCCGTTCGTGCGCAAGTGCTGAATTTGATGATGGATTTGCAAGCTGAGCTTGGTTTATCTTATGTGTTTATTTCCCATGATCTTTCGGTGGTTGAACACATTGCAGATGAGGTGATGGTGATGTATTTAGGTCGCTGTGTTGAAATGGGTACAAAAGAGCAGATCTTTAAAAACCCACAACATCCTTATACGCAAGCATTACTTTCGGCTACGCCAAGATTATCGCCTGAATTACGTCGTCAGCGGATTAAATTAAAGGGCGAATTACCTAGCCCGATTAATCCACCAAAAGGTTGTGCATTTAATCCGCGTTGTTGGAAAGCGACTGATAAATGTCGAAATGAGCAACCGAAATTGGAAAAATATCCTGATGGTAAGCTAATCGCTTGTTTCCATCTCGATTAGAAAAGAAAATGACCGCACTTGAGTAAGTGCGGTCATTTTTTTAGACGTTTTGAGAACGATAGCGAAAGTTGAAGAAGACAAAGATGCCGAGTGCAATCATCGCTAATGCTGCGCCCGTAAAGCCAATATATTCAAGACCAATATGGCGAGCGATTTGGTTACCAAACAGTGCGCCGGCACCAATACCCGCATTGAAAATACCTGAATAAATGGCACTTGCTACGTCTGTTGCATCTGGTGCAAGTTGCAGTACACGCATTTGTAATGCCAGTCCGATACAAGAAATGCCAATACCCCAAATAAAAGCAAGGGTAAACATGGTGGCGGTATAACTTGCAGAAACAAGCATAAATGCTAAAGAGACTGCCAATAAAATCATTGCCGTACTGATAAATTGGGTTGGACCAAAACGGTATAAGCGGTTAAAGATCACACTTGCGGTAATGCCAGAAACCCCAAATACCAACAAAATTATTGTCGCAAGATTTGGATCGAGTTCGCCGATTTGAACCATAAAGGGTTCAATGTAGGTATAAGCGGTAAAGTGTGCTGAAACAATGATTACCGTTGTGGCATAAAGTCCAATAAGTAATGGACGTTTTGCTAAAATCGGCAGACTAGATAACGAGCCTGCATTTTTACTTGGTAGGTTTGGTAATAAACGCATAATAAATACCATCACAACCAAAGCTAATGCTGCAATGATTGCGAAAGTAATACGCCAACCAACTAATTGACCGACTAAACGGCCTAATGGTAAGCCTAAAATAGTCGCAAGGGATGTACCGATAGCGAGCATACCAATTGCTTGTGTTTTCTTATTCTTCGGTGCTACACGCATCACTAATGATGCGGTAATTGCCCAGAAGAGTGAATGCGCTACCGCAATACACATACGAGCAATGAGAAGAATCCAATAATTCCACGCAATGACAGAGATAATATGGCCGATGATAAAAATGACGAAAAGCTTCAGTAACAAGCCTTTACGTTCCATATCGCCTGTCGCGAGCATGGCAGGTAAAGACATAATCATAACCGTCCAAGCATAAACGGTCATCATTAAACCCACATCGGAGCTTTGCATATCAAAACTTTGTCCGATATCGGTGAGTAACGCAACTGGCACAAATTCCGTGGTATTAAAAATAAAAGCGGCGCAAGCCATGATGACTACGCGCCAATATTGGGTTCTTTCTGCTTTCTGATAAAATGACATTATTTTAATTTCTCTTTAATTAATTCTTTCAATTGATGACGAAAGTTTTGGTCAATATTTACCTTATACTGTGGTGAGTAGCAACTATCGAAAAAGCGAATAGGCAATGCCAGCTTTTTGTATTTTTCGTTAGTGGATCTTAAGGTTAAATTGACGTCGCATTGTACATTATCTAAATCAATGGCTCCAGCACCTTCAGCTAAAAGTGCGGTTGTTTTTAAGTTTATTTTATCGACTTTAAGCAAATGATTTTCGAATGAAAGGCTTGATTCAAAACGCTCATAAGGCGTGTTCATATTTCTACTCGCGGTTAAATCACTGTTGTAATTAATCGGTAAATACTGTGCCGCCATATCCAGTAGATTAAGTCCTAAAAGCTCACCATCACGTGCATTAAAATCAAATTTCCCTTGAGCTAATTCTGAATTTGCAAAAGCTAATTGAACATTAAAATCACTTGTTCCCGTCATGGTTTGAGGAAAATTAAGTAACGATAACAACTGTGTTAACGGAAAATTTTTACCAGAAAAATTGACCGCACTTTTTTGCAGATAGCTACTAAATTTGAGTATGGCAAGACAATTCGTGGTGCATGTTGGTCGAATGTAACCAATGGCAAGTTTCTGTGGTTTCGTTAAATCAGCATGAATTTCAATATAGCCTAATTTTTGCTGATTGAATTGCACGTCATCAAATTGAATAAGCGATTCGCCTTCCTGACGAAGGGCGATATTTCCTTTGTTAAAAAGAAAATCAAAGGTTGCGGTGTTGCCATAAATAGGTTTTTCAAGGTTCACCCAAATATGGTTGCTACCATTAAAAGTAAGATCTTTTTTTAAAAATTGTTTGAGTGCAAAATCTGAAAATACCATGCGGATATTGGCTGAATTCAATGCATTTTCGGTAAAGCGAGCTTGCTGAATTTGAATTTCGTCAATCGTTGGATTCCCAAAAACGAGTGAAATAAAAGGTAATTTTCCTTCAATTTTTTGTGCAGAAATCGCGTGATATTTAACCTTTTCTAAGGAAATAACAGGCTGTGGAAAGAGGCTAATACCTACCGTTTCAAGTTGAATATCTCGTTTCGTCAGTTGTTCGGTCAAAAGACTCTTAGCTTGTTGAAGTTGAACATAAAAAAAAGCAAAGATCGCAAACAGCACGATCAACAGGCTAATTGCGATCTTTTTCATTGATTAATCCTCATTAA
>CAKQTN010000106.1:0-4514 GCA_934276625.1 uncultured Haemophilus sp. | reverse complement strand
CTTCCACCGTATAAAGCAGGTTGTTATTCATTTGGTTTCCCTAAGTAAAAAAATTGTGCGAATTATACGTTAATTTTCATTTACCGCAAACGTTTGCGTAAAGAAAATAAAAAAGTGCGGTTAAAAATCATCTTGTTTCTAACCGCACTTATTAGGTTTTAAAGGTTACATCCAGAAGATATAAGCAATTGTCCCGATAATTAGCATACAGGTTAAATCAATAAATTTACCCACGCGGATCATTTCGGATTGTTTAACAAAACCTGTTGAGTACACAATCGCATTTGGTGGTGTCCCGACCGGCATCATAAAGGCACAAGATGCCCCTAGGCCGATAATCATCGCAAAACCAAGCGGTGGCATATTCAGTGCTTGTGCAATCGAAATAAAGATTGGAACCAGTAAAGCTGCACTGGCTGTATTTGACGTAAACTCAGTTAAGCAGACAATAAAGGCTGCAACAATTAATGCCATCACATAGTAGTGACCGCCTTCAATAATGAAGACAATACCATCTGCCATGATTTTACTTGCGCCAGACTGAGTTAATACCGAGCTTAAGGTTAAACCGCCACCGAAGAGGAACAGCACCCCCCATTCTGTATTTTCTTGCACTTGTTTCCAACTTGCGATACCCGTTACACAAATGACAATTGCTGCGGAGAGTGCAACCATACTGTCAAAGCTGCCAATAGGTTTTGGCAAACCTAATGATTGAGAAATAATTGGGTTAAGGTACCCACCAAAAATCCACAGAATTGCTACAGTGATAAAAATGACCAAAGTTAAAACACGTTGTTTAGTCATGTGAATTTTTTCAAATTCAGCAGCAAAATGAAGGCCTAATTTTGGTTTAAATACAATATATAACCAACCAATAATAAGCGGGAATAAAATTAACATCACTGGTGTGCCATACATTAACCAGTCAGCAAAGTCTAAATGGAGCTGTGAAGCAGCAATGGCATTAGGCGGGCTTCCCACAAGTGTTCCCATTCCACCGATGGTCGCACTATAAGCGATCCCTAAAAGCACAAATACATAAGTATTATGTTCTTCTTTTTGATCTAATTGACTCAGAATGGTCATTGAAAGCGGAATCATCATCGCTGCAGTCGCTGTATTACTCATCCACATAGATAAAAATGCGGTTGCTAAGAAAAGGTAAAGCACAGCAACAAAGAGACGACCTTTTGCTAATTGCATGATTTTATTAGAAATCATTTTGTCGATCTTTTGCACATTTAATGCGGTAGCAATCGCAAAACCACCAAAGAATAAGAAAATGGTAGGATCAGCAAAGGCAACAAGCGCCTCTCGACTATTTACCAATCCGAGTAACACAGACAAAATAGGAACAAATAGCGCCGTGATAGTCACGTTTACCGCTTCTGTTAACCACAAAATAGCCACGAATGCCAATAATGCCAAGCCTTTATTGGCAGCAGGCTCAAAAGGAAGGACGTTTAATAAAACAAAAAAGAGAATCACATCAGCAAGGAATACTACTGCATTTTTATTCAAAGCTTTAGATTGCGAGTCCGTAATAGGGGTTTGTTGCATATATTTTTTCCTATATATTTTTTCTATATATTTTAAGAAGTTGGCGATTCTAGCATAAGTGCGTTTAATCAGAAAATAGGGAGGTACTAAAAATTGATTAGTATTAAAGCAAAGTGCGGTCAAAAACCTCCTGATTTTTGACCGCACTTTATGAGTGGAATATTTGTTTAACGAGATAAAATCGATTTCACTTGCTTTTGCAATGTTGGCACTATCTCTTGTTCAAACCATGGATTTTTCTTGAGCCAAATTTGGTTGCGTGGAGATGGGTGAACAAGCGGAAGAAAGTGAGGAAGAAAATCACGAAAATGGTGAACTGTCTCAGTGACATTAAGGTTATTTTCTGGCAAATAGTATTTTTGTGCATATTGTCCAATAAGAATCGTTAGCTCAATATTAGGCAAATTAGCGAGAATTAGCGGATGCCATTTTTCAGCGAAGCCTTTGCGCGGTGGTAAATCACCGGATTTGCCTTTTCCAGGGTAATAAAAGTCCATCGGGATGACTGCAAACAAACCAGAATGATAGAAGGTATCGCGATCCACACCGAGCCATTCACGTAGGCGATCACCGCTTTTATCATTCCAATATAAACGACTTTCTTGGGCTTTAATTCCAGGGGCTTGTCCGACAATGTTAATGCGAGCTGTCGTTGGTGCCGCAAAAAGCGGTTCAATTCCTTTTGCTGTGAATGATTGATTATCGGGATCTTGCATAATGGATTGCGTGATTTGTGTAAGTGTTGGCATGGTACTTCCTTATTTATTGAAATAAAAATAGCTCACTTTTGATGAGCTATTTTATCATAATCAATGTTGCGACATTATAGGTGTTTCACTCGACGTTTTACTTCTTCCTGTTTACCCGCATTGAATGGACGAGCATCAGGACTGCCGAGATAACCACAAACCCGTCGGGTTACGGAAACTTTTGCACTGTCATGATTACCGCATTTCGGGCAGACAAAACCTTTACTTGTACAATTGAATTCTCCTGTGAAACCACATTCGTAACATTCATCAATTGGCGTGTTGGTGCCGTAATAAGGCACGCGATCATAGCTATAATCCCACACATCTTCGAGTGCTTTGAGGTTATGTTGAATGTTAGGGTATTCGCCATAACAGATAAAGCCGCCACTCGCTAATTCAGGATAAGGCATTTCAAAGTCTAATTTATCGTATGGATTCACTTTTTTCTCTACATCTAAGTGATAGCTATTAGTGTAGTAGCCTTTATCGGTAACGCCTTCAATGACTCCAAATTGTTTGGTATCTAAACGACAGAAGCGATCGCACAAGTTTTCACTTGGTGTGGAATAAAGGCTAAATGCATAGCCAGTTTCTTTCTGCCATTGTTTGACTGCTTCACTTAAACGACGCACAATCGCGATGCCTTTTTCGCGTAGTTGTTCATCGTCAAAAATATGCCCTTGTTTATACAGTGCATTGATGGTTTCGTGAATGCCAATATAGCCTAAAGAAA
This sequence comes from uncultured Haemophilus sp., assembly GCA_934276625.1. Lineage (GTDB taxonomy): Bacteria > Pseudomonadota > Gammaproteobacteria > Enterobacterales > Pasteurellaceae > Haemophilus_D. The sequence goes on along the minus strand of CAKQTN010000106.1, from coordinate 1,466 downwards.
TTGATGCTCGTCCATTTTTGAAAATATCCGCAACCTTATCATCAGCTTTTAATCGAACGCCACACGCACCTTCCATATAGAGAATTGGCGCGACACGAGCTTTCGTATTTTCTAAGCGAGCAATACGGGTAAGCAAGGCTTTCTTCGCAAGGGCTAAGCGTTCATCTAAAGTGCGGTAGAATTTTTCTTCATCTCCTTGTGCTTCAAGAGCAATACGAGGTAGATTCAAACTCACTACGCCTAAATTATTGCGCCCATCATGCATTTCATGACCGTTTTCTTCATAGGCTCCCAAGAAGCTACGACAACCCATTGGGGCTTTGAATGAGCCTGTGACTTTAACCACTTGATCATAGTTTAAAATATCCGGATACATGCGTTTTGATGCGCATTCTAATGCCAGTTTTTTAATATCATAGTTCGGATCTTGTTCGTTTTGGTTAATGCCTTTTTTAATGGTAAAGACCAGCTTAGGGAAGACGGGCGTTTTATGATTTTTACCCAAACCACGAATACGGTTTTTCAAAATCGACTGTTGAATTAAACGTTCTTGCCAACTTGTACCTAAACCAAAACCAAAGGTAACAAACGGCGTTTGACCATTGGACGTATGGAGCGTGTTAACTTCATATTCAAGGGATTGAAACGCATCAAAACATTCTTTTTCAATTAGCGCTTTTGCATAACCTTCCGCATCCGGAATTTGCCATTGTGCAGCGTTTTTCAAATGTTTTTCAAAACTGAGTTGAACATACGGCGCAAGCACCTCATCAATGCGATTAATGGTTGTACCGCCATAAATATGGCTGGCTACTTGAGCAATAATTTGTGCAGTAACCGCTGTTGCTGTGCCGATAGATTTAGGCGGTTCAATTTCGGCATTACCCATTTTAAAACCATGTGAAAGCATACCTTTTAGATCAACCAGCATGCAGTTAAACATTGGGAAAAATGGCGCGTAGTCTAAGTCGTGATAATGGATTTCGCCTTTTTCATGAGCTTCAACAACATCTCTTGGCAGAATGTGACGTTTGGCATAATGTTTTGCCACAATACCCGCCAGTAAATCACGTTGGGTAGGGATCACTTTCGCATCTTTATTTGCATTTTCGTTAAGCAATTCGACGTTGCTTTGTTCAATCAGTCCTTCAATTTCTTTGGTTAATTGACTGCGTTTTTCACGAGCAAGGTCGCGATCGTGACGATATTCAATATAAGCACGTGCAATTTGGGGATACTTGCTTGTCATTAAGTGATCTTCAACGATTTTTTGAATCTGGTTGATATCAATTTCATGCTGATAGTGACTAAAAATCTCGGTATTAATTCGCTGGCTCAGATCATGGATATAAATTTCATCAACAATATTGACCGCACTTGCCGCTTTTCTGATTGCATTAGTAATACGTTGTAGGTCAAACCCAATTCGTGAACCATCACGCTTAATCACGAAGAAAGCATTCATT
>CAKQTN010000105.1:0-4627 GCA_934276625.1 uncultured Haemophilus sp. | reverse complement strand
AAAATTGGTCTAGTCTTCCAGCAATTCCATTTAATTCCTTATTTGACCGCACTTGAAAATGTGATGCTGGCTCAGCATTATCACAGTGTTATTGATGAAGCAGCGGCTAAAGCAGTACTCGAACAAGTGGGATTAGGTCATCGTATAGATCACCGTCCAAGCCAACTTTCTGGGGGCGAACAACAACGGGTATGTATTGCTCGAGCATTAGTGAACCAACCACCCGTTATTTTTGCCGATGAACCTACGGGTAACCTTGACGAAAAAAATGAAGCCCTTGTACTAGATTTACTACAAGAGTTAAATCGCCAAGGGAGAACCATTGTGATGGTGACACACAATCCAGAATTGGGTGAGTTAACCGATCGTGTTATTTATCTCCACCACGGAAAATTTGTAAAAGAGGAAATTCATGAAAAATAAATTCGTCAAACTACTAGCCATAAGTGCGGTCATTTTTGGCAGCGTTTCTTGTAAAGACGAAGTTGCTGCGATTGGTCAAAAAGCACCAGATATCGCTGCCTATGATTTACAAGGTAAAGAAGTGAAACTTGATGATTGGAAAGGCACTCGTCTACTGACATTCTGGTCTGAAACCTGTGGACGATGTGTCGCAGAATTAAAAGAATTCGAAAAATTGGCCGAAGCTAATCCAGATAAAGTTCAACTTATCGCCATAAATGTGGATGGAGATAAAGTGGACACCAAAGCCGTTGTCGCCAAACGTCAGCTTACGTTACCGGTTATCAAAGACCAATTAAAAATCACAGCAGAACGTTATCAACTTATCGGTACGCCAACAAGTTTTGTGATTACACCTGAAGGTAATATTCAGGCTAAATATGAAGGCGCAATTCCCGCAGAAGATTTAGATAAATTATTTAAAGGCTAGCCAAAATGAAAAAACGAATTTACTTACTCTCTACACTTTTACCCGTTTTAGGCTTTTTATTTGCCCCTCCTGCCCTTTCTGCCGAAGCTGACTTAGTGAAAGCGGAAAAGGTATATAAACGCTCTTGTGCAACTTGTCATGGGAAACAAGGCGAAAAACCAGCAATGGGTGAGTCAAAAATTATTAATCAACTAAAACCAGAAGAAATTTCAACCGCACTTTCAGAACGAAAAGCGGGAAATATTACTGGTGCAGGAAGCCCTGCAAAACAACGTTTAAGTGAGCAAGATATTCATAATTTAAGTGAATATATTCAAACACTAAAATAGTTTTTGAATTTTTTTTAAACTAATTCTAAAATGTACGGTCTTAGAAGGGGCTTAGTTTTTATAAGCTAAGAAATTTTTTATATATCAATAAAGGATTGTTTATGAACAAATTTACTAAAATCAGTGCAACTGCATTATTTGCATTATTCTTAACTGCTTGTGATAAACCAGCAGATAAACCGGCTCCAGCGAAACCTGAAACTACTCAGCCTGCGCCAGAAGCTAAACAAGAAGCAGCAAAACCAGCTGAAGCGGCTAAACCTGCTGAAGCGGCTAAACCTGCTGAAGCTACACCAGCTCAAGAACAAGCTGACTACAACAAATTACTTGAATGGAATGCAAGCCAAGCGCAAGCTCAAATGGCTGCACAACAAAAACTTCAATCTGATTTAACTGCTGCGGTTCAAGCAAAAGATGAGAAGAAAATTGAAGAAGCAATCAAAACGTTCAACAAAACTGTTGAAGATACAATTGCAAGCTTAGATAAATTAGATATTACAGCACCTTCAGTGAAAAGCATTAAAGATCAAAATAAAGAAGTACTTGCATTATCAAGTGAATTATTAGTTGATCAATTAAACTTAGCAACTAAAGCACCAACTGAAGAACAAACTAAAGCTTATCAAGCTAAAGTTGAAAAACTACAAGCTGCAGTAGCTAAATTACAAAAAGACGGTGCTGATTTAGCACAAAAATTTGCACCTGCAGCACCAGCTGCTCCAGCCGCTCCAGCTGCAAAATAATTAATCGGTTAAGATGAAAAAAACCTTACTGTAAAAAGTAAGGTTTTTTTATGAGGTAAATTTGCAATATCTTAGCACTTTAAATAATAAACTGTAGCTATTTACCTGGTTTATTATATTTACTTTCAATAGTTATATATATTTCTTCAAAGGTCTTATTCTCTTTTTCATTTCCATCATGGTAAAGATCCCAGTCAAACCCATACAATTCTGTTGGTTGGATAGTTATACATAGCCTATTACTTTCAATTTTTTCTCCCAATCTAAAATATCACTAGAATTTATCACATTAAATTTAGATAGCTCCTCTAACACTGGAGTTAAATCTGATGGACGTCTGATAATCACATAAATTTTATTTAGATGTAAATTGATAAATAATCCGAATCCAAAATATATATCGCCATTCTTGTATTCAAAATCTGTTTTTTTAGCTTCTAGTATCATTTTTATTTTCTCTACTTTAAGTTATTTATCCTTTTGCTTTGCAACTCTTTATCACATAACTAAATATTAGAGTTTTTGTTTTGTTATTCTTGTTTTTAACACATCCACAAATCGCTCTGTCGCCCCTTCCCAACGATCTAAATATAACGCAGGTTCAATCAATTCTAATTCATTCAATAGAAATTGATTGTTAATAATCGTTCCATCTACTCGTGCATAGACAGGCATTTCTGGCAATTTATGTAAAACATCGCGCGCTGTTTCAATAATATGACGATCAACCTCAACAGGAATAATTTCGACTTTATATTGTGAATTCGCTCGCCATTCATTTTGAGGTGGCTGTCGGCGAATAGCATGGCTAAATACACCATTGAAAAAAATCAAACTAGTTTCACCATTTGTGGCCACGTCAGGAATAAACGGCTGTAACACAACTTGCTCACCATACCCAGAAAGATCGGGGAATGCTTCACCTTGTTTTAGTTTTGTCACCAAATTACCACTTTGCCCTACAGCGGGTTTAATAACAAATTCAGGCCAATCTTGGCGTTCAAGTGCGGTCAAAATTTCAGATGTTTTTGCTGAACAAATAAGGGTTGGAATAACATTGATGCCCCAATTCTGCAAATCACATAGATAGCCTTTATGGCTATTCCATAACATTAATTCCGCAGGATTGATAAACGCATGCTCATGCAGTTTAATCCATTGAGTAAATTCATTGTAGAAATTTGCGTAATCCCATGCTGCTAAAGGCAGAATAAAATGACTTTGTAATGTTTCTTGCCAAGGCAAAAATTGAGTCGGAATATCTTGATTAGAAAGTTGTGTTTGTACAGGGATAAGATTTTGAGGGGCTGAAGGATACGTTTTGCAAGTGGTAATCGTAAGCATAGTAAATAATAACGGATTTAAACATAAAGAAGATGCGCCAATTATTTAACTGGCGCATCGATTTCAGCGACTATTTTACTTGAGCAAAATATTTTTCAAGACGACCTTTATTCGTCATTGATTTTTTCTCAAGATCTTTCACCACTTTCTCAGCTTGTTCTTTATTTGGTAGATTATCACCCACTTGAATCACACCATTCATATTCATTGAACGATGTACAGGGCAGGTATAAACATAAACACCTTCTTTATCTAAAGTGATTGTGAGTTCCTGATCTTCTTCAGATTGGAATTTTTGAGCACCTTCAGGAATCGCTTTGCTATGCACAAAATGGCTTTTATTTTCAGGACGGAATGTCACCGTATCACCTGGTTGTACTTTTAAATAACCCGGTTCAAAAACCATTGAGCCTTCACTGTTTGAATTCAACATTTTGATATCATAATGTGCGGCTTGAGCAGCAAAACTTAATCCTAATAATGCTGCAAGTGCAATTTTTTTCATTTTCATTTCCTTCTTAAGAATGTGCTGATTTACGCTGTGGACGAACCACTGGCAAACCTGCGCTACATTGTAATAATTCAACGTTTACACGATATAAACGATTAATGGTTTCTACTTGTAAAACATGATGAGCATCGCCCACGCCTTGCACTTTACCTTCACCAAGTAAAATCAACTCATCTGAAAATTGAGCAGCAAGACTTAAATCATGTAATACCATTATAGTAATCAGATTTTTCTGTTTCGTATAGGTGTAAACTTCTTCTAATAGATTAAGCTGATGATGCATATCTAACGCACTCACCGGCTCGTCCAACATTAAAATCTGTGGCTCTCGTAATAAAACCTGGGCAAACATCACCATTTGACGCTGTCCCCCACTGAGATTCAGAATATCACGATGGGCTAAATGACCAATACCTAATTGAGCCATAATGCTTGCTGCTTCAGTAAGAAGTTCATCGCTTACTCGCATCGTTAGACTATCCATTCGTCCCAAAAGGACAACTTCAAGTGCGGTCAAACTTGCATCTACTCGGCTATCTTGAGGCATATAGCCAATGGGTTTACGCCAATCGGCTAACTTCGTCCGTTCTAGCTGTTTGCCTTGATAGGTAATCATTCCTTCATGTGGTAATTCACCAAAAATGGTTTTCAGCATGGAGGATTTTCCTGTGCCGTTTGGCCCAAGTACCGTATACACTTTGCCTTCCTCAAAACGGACATTAATGTGATCCGCAACGGTGAGATCACCTCGTTTTACCGTAAGATTCTTTAATTCTAACATTATTGTCCCCGCTTGTTATTTAAAATA
>CAKQTN010000104.1:0-4651 GCA_934276625.1 uncultured Haemophilus sp. | reverse complement strand
TTAAAGCTGACCGCACTTTTCTTTGTAATGATAGCGGCAAACCGAAAGATAAGAGTCATTTCCACCGATTTGGATTTGTTCCCCTTCCTTAATGACTTCACCTTGTTCATTTAAACGTAAAACGAAATTGGCTTTACGCCCACAATAACAGATTGTTTTTAATTCTTCTAGTTGATCTGCCCAAGCAAGTAAATACTTACTGCCTTCAAATAGCTCTGCCTGGAAGTCTGTCCGTAAGCCATAGCAAAGCACTGGAATCTTCAGTTTATCTACAATATCGCTTAATTGATACACTTGTTGTTTCGTTAAAAACTGGGCTTCGTCAACCAAAACACAATGAATTTTTTCTTGTTGTAAACGTTGACTCACTTCAGCAAAAAGGTCACTGGTTGACGTAAATAAATTCGCCTCTTCATGAATACCAATACGTGACGTGACTTTGCCTGCGCCAAAACGATCATCAATCGCTGCCGTATAAACCATGGTATTCATATTGCGTTCACGATAGTTATAGGAAGACTGTAACAATGTGGTTGATTTACCCGCATTCATCGTAGAGTAGTAAAAATAGAGTTTTGCCATTATTTAATCACCCATTTCCAGAAATGATAGGCAATGAATCCTGCAACAGGTGGACAGGCTGCGAGCATAAAGGTCCCGTAAGTGGCACCTCCTCCCACCATTTTTCCTGCTTCAGCAAGAGCGTCAACAATATCACTGCTTGGCGTGGTAAAAATCCATGCGCCAATAATCGCGAGCACTAAAAAACAAGCGATACCGGCTGCACGCATGGCTCTTACTTTAATCATATTTTCCATATTTTTTCCTTAAATTGCAGGGAGTTCGGCCATTGCCCAACGAGGTTTGACATCAATGGCAAGATCGCTGTGCTGACCTTGGTTTAAACGTAAAAAGCCCGTATAGGCAATCATGGCGCCGTTATCGGTACAAAATTGAGGTTGCGGATAAAATACTTCACCACCAAGATTTTTCATCATAGTACCAAGAGTTTCACGTAATTTTTTGTTTGCACTCACCCCGCCAGCAATGACTAAGCGTTTGTAGCCCGTTTCTTTTAAGGCGCGTTTACATTTGATTGCAAGTGTATCGACGACAGAATCTTGGAAGGCAAAGGCAATATCAGCTTTGGTTTGTTCAGTTAATTCGCCTTCTTGTTTGATCGCCTGATTAATGGTGTTTGCTGCTGAGGTTTTTAAACCTGAAAAGCTAAAATCAAGTCCAGGTCGATCCGTCATTGGTCGAGGGAACACAAAGCGATCTTTTGATCCTTTTTCGGCTAAACGTGAAAGTGCCGCACCACCAGGATAATCTAACCCTAATAATTTCGCGGTTTTATCAAAGGCTTCGCCTGCCGCATCATCAATGGATTCGCCAATGACTTCATATTTTCCTACGCCATCAACGCGCACTAATTGTGTGTGCCCACCAGAAACTAAGAGGGCAATGAATGGAAAGTGCGGTCGGTTTTCATCAAGCATTGGCGCAAGTAGATGACCTTCCATGTGGTGTACGCCAATAGCGGGCACATTCCAAGCATAAGCCAGTGAACGTGCGATTGTTGCACCCACTAATAATGCGCCCACTAACCCCGGGCCACTTGTATAGGCGATACCATCAATTTGATCAGCGGCTAAATTGGCTTCTTCTAATGCTGATTTAATTAATGGCGCCGTTTTGCGAATGTGATCGCGGGAAGCCAGCTCTGGCACTACACCACCGTAATCCGCATGCAAGGCAATTTGCGTGTAGAGTTGATTAGCAATTAAGCCTTTGTCTTCATCATAAATCGCGACACCTGTTTCATCACAGGAGGTTTCGATCCCTAAAATACGCATTTTCTTCTCATTTTATTAAAAAAATTGGCAAAGATTTTACCTTGTTTAGCCCGCTTAAACCAGTTCAAACGCCAAATTTTCAGCAAATAGGCGATCTTTCCTTTGCTTTTGCGGGGAAGATCGATTAGAATTGCGTCCTTTATTGAATTTGCCGTTCATTCGGCAGTAATAAAAATTTAAAATTGCAATTAAATTAAACTCATTGAGGTGATTGGCTTATGCCTGTAATTAAAGTACGTGAAAACGAATCATTCGACGTAGCTTTACGTCGTTTCAAACGCTCTTGCGAAAAAGCTGGTATTTTAGCAGAAGTTCGCGCTCGTGAATTCTATGAAAAACCAACTACAATCCGTAAACGTGAAAAAGCAACACTTGCTAAACGTCACGCTAAACGTAACGCTCGCGAAAACGCGCGCAATACCCGTTTATACTAATTTGTAGTATTTTCTAACTCGAGTTAAGACAAACCGTGAAACCTTTTGGGTATCACGGTTTTGTTGCTTTAAACTCATCGGAAAAAGTCACGCAAAATCAACCGCACTTTCGCATCGTATTCAAGGAGGCAAGGCAATGAAAGGCTCAATTCCACGCCAGTTTATTGATGATCTGCTCACAAAATCGAATATTGTCGATGTGATTAATGCACGCGTGAAACTCAAAAAAGCGGGACGAGATTATCAAGCTTGCTGTCCGTTTCATCACGAAAAAACACCCTCCTTCACAGTAAGTGAAAAAAAACAATTCTATTATTGCTTTGGTTGTGGTGCGAAAGGCAATGCGATTTCATTTTTAATGGATTATGACAAATTAGAATTTGTTGAAGCCGTTGAAGAACTTGCTGCTTCGGCAGGAATTGAAGTGCCTTATGAAAAACGCCCAAATCAATTCGGCAATAAACCGGATGTGAGTTATCAGACAAAACGTAATTTATACGATTTGATGCAAGAGATTGCGTCGTTTTATCAAGCGCAACTCCCACTAAATATTCCGGCTCAAAGCTATCTTCAGCAACGTGGTTTATCGCCAGAAATTATTGCTCGTTTTCAAATTGGTTATGTACCCAATGCGATGGATACGGTGTTACGTCAATTCGGCAAAAATCGAGAAGAACAGAAAAAGCTGTTTGATTTAGGTATGCTTTCTCGCAACGATCGTGGAAATGTGTACGATAAATTCCGTAATCGCATCATGTTTCCGATTCGAGATAAACGTGGTCGTACGGTCGCCTTTGGTGGACGTGTTTTAACGGATGAAAAACCCAAGTATTTGAACTCCCCCGAAACCATTACATACCATAAAGGTAATGAACTTTATGGCTTGTATGAAGCCTTACAAATCAATGATGAGCCAGAAAAATTACTGGTGGTTGAAGGCTACATGGACGTGGTGGCATTAGCGCAATTTGGTGTGAATTATGCAGTGGCTTCTCTTGGTACATCGACGACCTCGGAACAAATTCAATTATTGTTCCGTTCAACAGAGCAAGTCATTTGCTGCTACGATGGCGATAGAGCAGGGCGTGATGCTGCTTGGCGTGCACTTGAAAACGCCTTGCCTTATCTGGAGGATGGACGACAAATTAAGTTTATTTTCCTGCCAGATGGAGAAGATCCGGATACTTATATTCGTCAATATGGTAAAGAAAAGTTTGAAGAATATATTGATCAAGCTCAGTCTCTCACAGAATTCTTATTCGCGCATTTAAGTCCACAAGTAGATTTCTCGACGCAAGAAGGACGAGGCAAATTAGTGGCACTCGCGGCGCCTTTAATTCGTCAAATCCCTGGTGATATGCTGCGTCTTTCATTGCGGAATATGTTGGCGCAAAAGCTTGGGATCTTTGATCAATCACAGCTTGAAAGCTTAATACCAAATCAAATAGATAAGGCTGAACCCAAACCTAAAACGCCACAAAAAACCATTAAGAAAACACCAATGCGCATGGTGATTTCGCTGTTATTACAGAATTCACAATTAGTGAATCGTATTTCTGATGTGGGTTTACAAGCCTTAAAGCATGAGGCGGGTTACGAATTACTCGAAAAATTGACCGCACTTTGTCGAGAACGAGAAGGCATTACAACAGGGCAAATCTTAGAGTATTTTCGTGATACAGAATTCAGCAAGCCCCTTGAAATATTAGCCTCTTGGGATCATCTATTAGATGATTTAGAAATCATTAATGCATTCTCTCAAAACTATCGTCGATTGAATATTCAAGCGATTGAACGTGATATTGAGATGCTTATCGCCAAAGAAAGGGCGGAAGGCTTAACTGATCAAGAACGAGCAATTTTAGTGAATTTGCTCAAGGGAAAAGAAGAGCAGAAAAAACAGTTAGTTAATCCGTCATAACAATGGTAAAATCTCCTGTTCAAAACAAGGGCTTTTATCTTCCAAAAATAACGCAAAACGGGAATAAAAATGGAACAAAATCAACAATCTACCGCCGATCAATATTCAGAACAAATTGAACAGCTTATGGAATTAGGTCGTACGCAAGGTTATTTAACTTATGCGGAGATCAATGACTTGCTTCCAGAAGATTTGATCGATCCAGAATATTACGATAAGTTGTTGCAAACTTTACAGCATGATGCGGGTATTCCGGTTCTTGATGAAGCACCGGAAAGTGATGAAATGATGTTGAATGACACGATTCCGGATGAAGATGCTGTGGAAGAAGCAACGCAGATTTTATCCAATGTGGAATCTGAAATCGGTCGTACAACCGATCCTGTGCGTATGTATATGCGTGAAATGGGAACGGTTGATCTTCTTACCCGTGAAGATGA
>CAKQTN010000103.1:0-4709 GCA_934276625.1 uncultured Haemophilus sp. | reverse complement strand
ATTTTTGATTGCACCTAATTCTTTTACGTCACCAACTGGTGTTGATGTACCGTGTACGTTGATGTAATCAATTGGAGTATCCACAGTTGCCATCGCTTGTTTCATACAACGCTCAGCACCTTCACCACTTGGTGCTACCATGTCGTAACCATCAGAGGTTGCACCATAACCTACGATTTCAGCGTAGATTTTTGCACCACGTGCTAATGCGTGTTCTAATTCTTCAACCACCACAACTGCACCACCACCAGCGATAACGAAACCATCACGGTTTGCATCGTAAGCACGAGACGCTTTTTCTGGGGTATCATTGTATTTAGTTGAAACTGCACCCATTGCATCGAATTCAGTTGCACATTCCCAAGATAATTCTTCCGCACCACCTGCGAAAACTACATCTTGTTTACCTAATTGAATTAATTCTACTGCGTGACCGATACAGTGTGCAGACGTTGCACAAGCAGAGCTGATTGAGTAGTTCACACCACGGATTTTGTAAGGGGTTGCTAAACAAGCTGATACACTTGATGCCATGGTTTTAGTTACTGCATAAGGACCAATTGCTTTCACACCGCGTGGACCACGCACTGCATCACAAGCCACTAATTGGTTGTGAGCTGAACCAGTACCTGCACCGATTACAAGACCTGTACGGTCATTTGAAACTTGATCTTCTGTTAAACCTGAATCTTCAATCGCTTCACGCATAGAAAGGTATGCATAAGCTGCCGCATCACCCATAAAACGATACACTTTACGATCGATGTGCTCGCTTGGATCAAGTTTGATTGTGCCGGCAACATGGCTACGCATTTTCATTTCAATAAACTCAGGCACGACTTCAATACCAGATTTACCTGCTTTTAATGAAGCCAAAACTTCTTCTTTGTTGTTACCGATACTTGAAATAATACCAAAACCAGTAATTACAGCTCTTTTCATTCTTTATTCCTTATGAGTTAGGGGAAATTTAATTCAACTTACAGTTGTTAGCTGAACGCAATTTACTATGAAATGAAAATATTGCAAGCAATAATTCATTTGTTCGACCAGTTAAGTTTTAACCGACTCAAAATTTCCGTGCTATTATAAAAGAATTTGATAAGGCAAAAAAGGGCTAACACATGTTCACCATTCAGCACGCAAAAATCCATTTTAACCAAGAGAATACGCCTGTTTCGGATACATTTGATGATGTGTATTTTTCTAATCAAGATGGTTTAGCGGAAACCCATTATGTATTTTTAGAAGGTAATCTGTTGTGGGAACGTTGGGTTAATTATCAAGAAGCTCATTTTGTTATTGCTGAAACGGGGTTTGGCACAGGATTAAATTTCTTTGCAGTGACCACACTATTCCGTGAATTTCGTCAAAAATACCCAGATTCGCCTTTAAAACGCCTTTATTTTATCTCTTTTGAAAAATACCCTTTACCACTTGATGCATTACAACAAGCCCATTTAGCCTATCCGCAATTTGCTCACCTAGCTGAACATCTACAACAGCATTGGCTTAATCCTATTCAAGGTTGCTATCGTTTTCATTTTGATGAAACTACGTTAGATCTTTGGTTTGGTGATGTGGCTGAAAATCTGCCACAGCTTGGCGATTATATGAATGATAAAATTGATGCGTGGTTTTTAGATGGTTTTGCGCCAAGTAAAAATCCAGACATGTGGAACGAGCAGCTTTATCAGCAAATGTTTCGTTTTACCAAGCCACAAGGCACCTTTGCGACCTTTACTGCAGCAAGTGCGGTCAGAAAAGGCTTAGAAAATTCAGGCTTTGATATTACGAAGCGCAAAGGATTTGGTAAAAAACGGGAATGTCTTTCTGGTCAAAAAACGTATGAAAAAATGACCGCACTTTCGGCACCTTGGTTTCATAGTCAGCCAGCCAATCTAAACGAGCAAGATATTGCCATTATTGGTGGCGGGATAGCCTCGCTTTGCACCGCCATTTCATTGGTTAAACGTGGAGCTAAAATCACAATTTATTGCGAAGATGAGCAAGCTGCCCTAAATGCCTCTGGCAACAAACAAGGCGCATTTTATCCGCAACTGAGCGATGATAACGAGCGTAATATTCGTTTTTATATTCATGCTTTTGCCTATGGCCATCAATTCCTACAATGGGCAATTCAACAAAAAATCGAATTTGAACATGAGTTCTGTGGTGTCGCGCTTTGTGCTTACAGCAACAAAACAGAAAATAAATTAAATAAAATCGCTGAGCTGAATTTGCCTTCTGATTTATATCAGTCACTAAGCCAAACTGAATTAAGCAAAAAAGTGGGCTTACCGTTACCTTTTGGGGGCGGTTTTATTCCTCAAGGCGCTTGGCTTGCACCACGTCAGTTAGTTCAAGATGCTTTTGCCTTTTTGGAGAAACAAAGCATCCAAATTAAAACATCACAAAAAGTAACCGCACTTTCTCAAACAGAACACGGCTGGCAAATCAAAACTGCTGAAAATGAAACTTTCAACCATGAAGTAATTGTTTTGGCAAACGGGCATAAACTCACTGAGTTTGAACAAACACGAAAACTCCCACTCTACCCTGTTCGCGGGCAAGTGAGCCAAATTCCAACATCCGCAAATTTGCTTAAACTCAAAACTGTGTTGTGCTATGACGGCTACCTGACCCCAGTCGATCAAGCGAAAACCAGTCATTGTATTGGCGCAAGTCATGTTCGTGATAATGCGACTCGTGAATTTAGCCTAATTGAACAGCAAGAAAATCAACAAAAGATTCAGCAAAATATCCCTGAAGATTGGACAAAAGAAGTAGATACATCAGGTAATATTGCTCGAATCGGTGTGCGTTGTTCGGTACGTGATCTCACCCCAATGATGGGGGCTGTTCCGCATTTTTCAGCTCAGCAAACACAATATCAGAATTTGTTTAATTTGCGCCGCCGTAAACAGCCAATAGAACAAGCCGAAAACTACCCTAATCTCTATTTAATCGGCGCATTAGGCTCACGAGGATTAACCTCTGCACCGTTGTTAGGGGAAACACTAGCTTCCTTAATTTATGGCGAACCCTTACCAATGAGTGAAGATTTGATTCATAACTTAATGCCAAACCGCAGTTGGGTCAGACGCTGGTTAAAAGGGGCGGAGGTGAAATAAAAAAAGTGCGGTTAAAATCAACCGCACTTTTTCTTAATACAAGCTTAAACGTTGTAATCGCTGTCTGGCGATTTCTTTGATTTCATCCTTTTTCGCCGTATTCATAATTTCCAAATAAAGTAATTTGGCCAAGCCAATATTCACTTGTGTCCCTATCCCTTCCTCGTACAAACGAGCCAAACGGAATCGCCCCTCATTACTACCCGCATTTGCGGCTTTTTGAAACCATTCAAAGGCTTTGGTAAATTCCTTCTGATTGGTATAAATTTCCCCTAATGTAAGCATGGCATCAGGATCTTTTGTTGCACTGGCTTCAAATAATTTAATCGCTTGAGCGGTATTTTGTTTCACATAGTTGTTGCCGTTGAAATACATCACTGCCAAATTATTAATAGCTTTAATACTGCCTCGCTCAGCAGCTTCGCTAAACCACCAATAAGCCAACTCTTTATTTTCATCCACTCCACGGCCTAAATTATAAAGCATCCCTAAATTGCTTTGCGCTTGTAAATTACCTTCCAACGCAAGAGGATACATAATTTCAAAAACGGCTTTCCAATCTTGTTTCTCAGCGAGCTTTTGCGCTAGATCCATTTTTTGCTGATCCGTCATTTGCGCTTTATCAACCAAATCAATGGTTTTCATCGCAAATGCTGAACTACTTAAGGTAAGTGTGGCGAGGAGTAAAAGTTTGGCTAATGTCTTCATCTTATAACGTCGCTATCAATAAAATAATTAAAAAAATCGCAGATGTTCCGAATTCTATTAGACCGACTTGCTTAACCGAAAGTTTCTTGGTTGGTAAATAAATAGCGCGAATTAACGCCGGCACAAAAGCAAGTGATAAGACATATTGTTGGGTAAACAAGCAACCGAGCACGCAAAGCACATGGAAAATAATAGAGGCTTTGAGATAAAGCGGATTTTTACGTTCACGCATCATTGATTTGACATAAAGTGTGGTACCAATAAAAAAGAGACTTGGATACAGCGCCACCCACCAGATTTTTTCATCAAAAGTGCGGTCAGAAAAATAATAGGATCCCATACCTGCAAGGGCAAAAATCGCAATACCGGCTAAATCATTGAGAAGATTGCGCTCATCTTTTTTCTTGGTGTAATAGATACTCACCAACACAAAAGGAAACATGGCGGCAATAAAGAAAAGAATTTGCCAGTTATAAAAAATGGCAGGAAGCGCAAATGAAAAAGCTGCGACACCATAGATGATTGTCCACTTTTTATATTCCGCCATATTTTTGCCTTTAAAGAGACTAAGCATTGGGTAACTCAGCAAATACATGCTGAACCAAGCTAAAAGCAAAAAGAAATGCGCCCAAACGGGTGAAGCTAATAACATACCGTAAACAAAAGGCAATAATGCCATGACAATAGCGCCATATTGATTCGAAATCAGGAGTTTCATAGTTTTCTTTAGTTGATAAAAATTCTCAATTATTTTATCTCACAATTTCTTGATTTACAAAGTCTAAAACCACCTTTAGAATGGAATTATCTTCATCAAAAAGGAGCCATTATGTCGATTCAACGCATTCAACCAAGCAAACGCTTTTC
>CAKQTN010000102.1:0-4800 GCA_934276625.1 uncultured Haemophilus sp. | reverse complement strand
ATTGAATTAGAAGAAGTAAAACACGTTGAGATTACTGTTTCTCAACCAACACCAGAAGAAGCAGACAGCTTACCATTTGTGCAAAAATTAAAAGCATTCTTTGCACCAATGACACAAATTGCGGTGGCTGCAGGTGTGTGTTTAGTGGCAGTAGTAGGTGTCCAATCATTTAATGCGAAAAGCACGTCGGTTACACCAGAAAACCCTGTTTTACAAACCTTACCATTTAACAGTTCAGTTCAAGAAGTAAGTTACAACGCTCCGACCAAAGATGTAGCCACTTCGGAACAGGTTGAACAAAAAAATCGCCGTATTGGTACGATGTTACAAAACTATGAATTACAGCGTCGTATGCATGCAGACAGCTTAAATGTGGGTAGCAACCAAGCGAAATAATTACAGCAATTAATCGATAATTCACCACCTTAGGCGTGGTGAATTTTTTTATGGATCAATTGATTTATTTATGAAAAAAACGTTTCTCAAATTAACCGCACTTTTAGGCTTATTCTTGTTGCCTTTCAGGGCATTTGCAGAAGAGCCAATTCAGTCATTAAATAAAATGTCGCAAGCCATGAGAGATTTAAATTATGAGATTGCTTTTGTGCAAACGACACCAACGAATATGGACTCGTTCCGCTATCGCCATATTAAGCAAGGGCAAAAAGTGTATGCACAGTTGGTGACATTAGATGGTGAGCAACAAGAGATCATCCAGCGCGGTAATTTAGTCAGCTATTTCCAGCCAGGTTCACGCGCTTTCACGATTAACAGTGGTGAGATTGTGGATGCGCTTCCGGCAGTGATTCGTACTGATTTTAGCAAGCTGAGTCAGAATTATGACTTTATTAAGCTTGGAAAAGACCGAATTGCAGGCCGATTTGTCGATACTATTCGCATTGTGCCAAAAGATGATTTTCGCTATCAATATCTCGTTTTCTTAGATGAAGAAAATGGTTTGTTATTACGTGGCGATATGCTTGATAGAGAAGGCAAGTTATTGGATCAGTTCCGTGTGGTGACGTTATATATCGATGATCGTCTACGTGGTTTAACGGATTACCTTAATAAGGTGTCAGTGCCGCCACTTTTAAATGAAGGAAAACAAGAGTCATCCCTTTCAATCAATTGGAAAACTGATTGGTTACCGCAAGGGTTTGATTTAATTCGCCAGAATCAAGATGTGATAGATGGTGAAGTGATTGAAAATGCGTTATTTAGTGATGGTCTTTTCACTTTTACACTTTATATCAATAAAGCGGATAGCACCGCTGCAAAAGAAAACACGTGGAAACAAGGGGCTTACACGATTTACAGTGAAGTCATAGGCGATAAAGAAATTACCTTTATCGGACAGCTTCCAATTGCCGCAGCGAAACGAATTGTACAAGGTGTAACATTCCTAAAATAATTCAGTAGCAGTGAGAAAGTTGCTATTTTGTTTCCCCTTGCTATACTTTCTTCACCTAATGGATTTTGATAGCTAAACCCCGTCCTGCGGGGTTTTGTTTTATCAAGTGCGGTCATTTTTCTTAAGGTTTTTACAATGAATAATCCCCTTCCTCTTCTTGGCATCACAGGTTACAGCGGTAGTGGCAAAACCACATTGCTGGAAAAATTGCTTCCTCAATTAATTAAAAAAGGCCTACGTGTTTCAGTGATTAAACACAGCCATCACAACGCTCATGTGGATAAAGAAGGAAAAGACAGTTGGCGAATGAAAGAGGCGGGGTCTGCGCAAGTTATTATGGCTTGTGATATTCGCTGGGCGTTGATGACAGAAACCCCTCAAGAACCAGTTTCATTAGCCTATTTAAGTCAACAATTTGATCGTCATTTAACGGATTTAGTTTTGGTGGAAGGATTTAAACAAGAACCCATTCCAAAGATTCTATTGCATCGACAAGAGATGACAAAAACATTGCCGGAATTAGATGAAAACGTGTTGGCTTTAGCAACCGATTATTCGCTTGAAACTGACCGCACTTTATTAGATATTAATCACATTGAACAGATCGCTGAGTTTATTTATCAATGGTGGAAAAAGACGCAGTAATAGAACGTCAGCATTATAAAGGGCTGGCTTGGGTGGCTTCCATGGCTTTGTTTATGCAAAGCTTGGATGCGACTATTTTAAATACTGCCTTACCCACCATTGCAACAGATCTGCAAACCCCTGTCTTTGAAATGCAAATGGCGATTATCGCCTATTCTCTTGCCGTTGCCTTATTTATTCCTTTAACGGCTTGGGCGGCAGCGAAATTTGGTACGCTTACGGTTTTTCGCTCAGCTGTTTTTACCTTTGTATTCGGTTCAGTCGCTTGTGCGATGGCAACCTCTCTCGAAACTCTTGTACTTGCACGGATTCTTCAAGGTATTGGCGGAGCATTTATGATGCCGGTTGCTCGCCTTGCGATTATTCAAACCGTACCCAAAAATCAATTAATCAATGCCTGGAATTTAATGGCAACAGCGGGATTGATTGGCCCGATTCTTGGTCCGATTTTAGGTGGTTGGCTTGTGGTGCATACGTCATGGCATTGGATTTTCTTAATCAATATTCCTATTGGTATGTTAGGCTTTTGGGCAGCGGCTAAAGTGATGGGAAATCATAAGGGCAATGCAAATAAGTTAGACTGGACAGGCTTTTTACTCTTTGCATTTGGTTTAGTCGGTTTAACGCTCGGACTTGATTTACTCGGTGAAAGTCATAGTGATCGCATAACTACATACAGTGCATTAGCGATTGGCATGGCATTATTGGTGGCCTATTATTTTTATGCGAAAGGTAATGAACGTGCCATTTTGCCTCTATCTCTTTTCAATACAAGAACATTCCGATTAGGTATTGCAGCCAATATCTTTATTCGCCTTTCCGGTTCGGCTGTACCTTTCTTATTGCCATTAATGTTCCAACTTTCCTTTGGCTATTCAGCTGAAGAGTCAGGCTGGTTGCTTGCACCCATTGCACTAATGTCTGTCGTATTTAAACGCTTTATTGGGCATATTTTAAATATGCTAGGTTATAAAACCACGCTAATTTTATCGTCACTTTTAATGGCAGGTTCAACGGTTTCCATGTCATGGCTTGATACCTCATCATCAACGACGTGGATTATATGTAATCTAATGTGGTACGGTGCCTGTATGTCGATGATTTTTACCTCAATTAATACGCTTACCGTTGGTGACCTATCACAGGCACAAAGCGGTGTAGGCTCAACGGTGCTGAGCATTGTGCAACAAGTGGGTATCGGATTTGGTATTGCAGTGGCATCTATTATTTTGACGTTATACCGTCAACTTATTGGTAATGAAGGTGAAGCCTTACAACATGCTTTCAGTTATACATTTCTGACCACTTCTGTTTTTGCGATCGCATTAGTTTGGATATTGAGCTATTTGCACAAAACAGATGGGGATCATTTGCGGAAAAAACGCTAATATTAAATGTCTTAGTCTAATTAGTTATAAGAAAGATCTTTTTCTTATTTCGTAAAAGTTTGATTTGCTTATATCTTAGGTAAAATTTTATATTCATGTTTGGGTCTTTCACCCGATTAAAGAAGGAAAACTTATGAAATTAAAAGCGACCTTAACTCTTATTGCAGCAAGTTTGTTTTTAGCGGCTTGTGATCAATCTGGTTCTGCTGCAAAAGAAAATGCGAAAGCAGAAACAGCAAAACCTTCAGGAAATAACACATTTGTGTACTGTACAGCAAAAGCACCACTTAGCTTTAGCCCTGCATTAGTAATGGAAGGTACATCTTACAATGCAAGTTCACAACAAGTGTATAACCGCTTGGTTGAATTCAAAAAAGGTTCAACTGACCTTGAGCCAGCCTTGGCTGAAAGCTGGGAGATCAGTGATGATGGTTTAACTTATACGTTCCATTTACGTAAAGGGGTGAAATTCCATACGACAAAAGAATTTACGCCAACACGTGATTTTAATGCGGATGATGTGATCTTTTCTTTCCAACGTCAGTTAGATCCTAACCACCCTTACCACAATGTATCAAAAGGGACTTATCCGTATTTCAAAGCAATGAAATTCCCAGATTTATTAAAATCAGTTGAGAAAGTGGATGACAACACCGTTCGTATCACCTTAAATAAAAAAGATGCGACTTTCTTAGCAAGCTTGGGTATGGACTTTATCTCTATTTACTCAGCTGAATATGCAGATGCGATGTTGAAAGCGGGTAAACCAGAAACGATCGATAATAAACCGGTGGGGACAGGTCCGTTTATTTTTGTGGATTATAAAACTGACCAAGCGGCACAATATGTAGCAAATGAAACCTATTGGAAAGGTCGTACACCGCTTGATCGTTTAGTGATCAGTATTGTACCCGATGCGACTACGCGTTATGCGAAGTTACAAGCGGGGTCTTGTGATTTAATTCTCTTCCCGAATGTGGCGGATTTAGCCAAAATGAAAACTGATCCAAAAGTACAGCTTTTGGAACAAAAAGGTTTGAACGTGGCATATATCGCATTCAATACGGAAAAAGCACCGTTTGACAACGTGAAAGTGCGTCAAGCATTGAATTATGCGGTGGACAAAAAAGCGATTATTGAAGCGGTTTATCAAGGTGCAGGCACTGCAGCGAAAAATCCATTGCCACCAACAATTTGGAGTTATAACGACGAAATCCAAGATTATCCGTATGATCCAGAGAAAGCGAAACAGCTTTTAGCGGAAGCAGGTTATCCAAACGGTTTTGAAACGGACTTCTGGATTCAACCGGTGGTACGTGCGTCTAACCCAAATCCAAAACGTATGGCTGAACTTGT
>CAKQTN010000101.1:0-4896 GCA_934276625.1 uncultured Haemophilus sp. | reverse complement strand
GTTGCTTTCGCATTTTTGAATGCACTGCTTAAGCGATATTGATAGCCTTTCACATCAGGACGATTCGCAATCACAGAAACGGGCACATTTAAATTTACGCCCACATTTTTTACATTAAGAATGTGTGGGAAGTTGATATTTAATGCTTCTTCCGGTTTTAAGTTCAGTAAGTTACGTAAAGTTTGTTCTGCTGTTTTACGCTGCGTTTGGTAGTTGATCAAGTTATTACGTGCGTTTAACACCGCTTGTTGTGCTTGATCTACACTTGCGCTGTCCGCCACACCTTGTGATAAACGACGTTGCATAATGCTGCTAATGTCGTTGTAGTATTTAATGGTTTCTTCGGTTGTGCTGATCGCATCATTCAAGTAGGCTATTTGATAATAGGTTGTCACAACAGAGTTGATGAGTGAAAGTTTCGTTGCTTCTAAATCTTCAGCCGTTGCTTTGTGTGACCATTCTGCGGCATCTGCAGTATCTGCTAAACGTTGCCATAAATCTAATGTATAACTCACATTTAATGCACCTTGATGGCTTACTGCTGAGCTACCACCCGTTTTCACGTTTTTACTTGCGGAAGATTGGGTTGAACCGCTAAATGCCGGAATTAAATTCGCGCCTGCAAGGTTTGCATTATATAGAGCACGATTTACGGCAACAGACGCTTTGGCTAAATCTTTGTTGTTAACTAATGCTTGTTCTACCACACGATTTAATTGTGAATCATTGTAAAGCGCCCACCAGTTTTCTTTTACATTAAATTGTTTAGTGATTTCCGCATAATTTTGGTAATCCTGCTGGCTCGCTTTATAAGAATCACCGATATTGGCACAACCTGCTAGAGCAGTTGCCATCGCGATTGCTAAGGTTAATTTTTTCATTTTTAACATGGATTTTTTCCTTTCTTTTAAATTAAAGTGCGGTTAAAAATTAGTAAGAATTTTAACCGCTCTTTTGTGTTTTACAAAATTTCTTTATTCTCGAGCAAGAGCTGTAATTGGATCTAATTGCGCTGCACGTTTTGCCGGCATATAGCCGAAGATCACACCAATAAGGGTAGAGAAGACCACTGCCGCAACAATTGAGCCGGTAGAGAATGCCATCGTAAAGTCAGTCATAAATACGTTAAATAACAGACCGATTAGGCCCGAAAGCAGAATCCCCGTCACGCCGCCAATTAAACAAATCAGCACGGCTTCAATTAAAAATTGTTGCAGAATATTAAATTGTCTCGCGCCAATAGCCATGCGTACACCAATTTCTTTAGTTCGCTCTGTCACGGAAACCAACATGATATTCATCACCCCAATCCCACCAACGATTAATGAAATAAAGGCGATAGAGGAAATGAGCAATTTCATTGTGCCAGTGGTACTTTCAATGGTTTGTTTAATGGTATCGCTATTCATGATGAAGAAATCTTTTTTACCATGACGCATAGTGAGCAATTCAGTAATTCCTTTTTCAGCGACAGTCGTATTGACAGAATCATCCACTTTAACGGTAATCGAACCAATTTTTTTGCTACCCGAAATACGATTCATCACAGTGGTGTAAGGGGCATAGAGATTAAGTGAACTGCTTGCCCCTCCCATTTGTTTATCCGATACCACACCAATAATACGTAATGGACGTTTATTAAACATCACAATTTTGCCGATGGGATTTTCATCTGGAAAAATCGACTTTTTCGCACTTTCATCGATTAAGGCTACTTGGTTGTTATCAGCAACATCTTGAGCAGAAAATAAATTACCGGATTTTAGTTTTAAGCCATCTACATCAAAATATTGTTCGCCTACACCTTTTAAACTGGTCGAGGAGAAAGTTTGATTGCCGTAAATCAATGTGCCACTTGATGAGCTATTTGGCGTGACACTTTGTACATAGCTTTGTTGATTTAAGGCTGTGGCATCATTAATTGTGAGATTCTGCATCTGTTCTGCACGACGATCGCCAAAACCAGTACCGTTAAAGATAGTCATGGTACTTGTACCAATGCCTTTAATGTTCTCTAAGATTTTTTGCTGTGAACCATTTCCCAATGCCACGACAGAAACCACAGACGTAATCCCGATAATAATCCCGAGCATGGTTAAAAGAGAACGCATTTTGTGGGCAATAATGGCACTCACAGACATACGAAAGGCTTCGACAAATTGATCTTTGCTGAACCCAAAGTGCGGTTTAGATTTGGTTTGATTTTCGACCGCACTTTTTACCGCCTCTTTTTGTGTATCGCCAATGATTTCGCCATCTTTAATTTCAATCACGCGATTCGCACTGGCGGCAATTTCACGATCGTGGGTTACCATAATAATAGTGTGGCCTTCTGCGTGTAATTGACGCAGAATTTCCATTACATTTTGTCCGCTTTGCGAATCTAATGCACCAGTGGGTTCATCGGCTAAGATAATTTCACCGCCATTCATCAACGCACGCGCAATACTCACACGTTGTTGCTGACCACCAGAAAGCTGGCTGGGTTTATTTTGCCATTTATCACCTAAGCCTAATTTTTCTAAAAGTTGCTTCGCACGAGAAAGACGTTTTTCTTGCGGCATTCCGGCATAAATAGCTGGTAAGGCGACGTTTTCTGCTGCGGTCAAGCTCGACAATAAGTTATAGCGTTGGAAAATAAAGCCAAATTTTTGGCTACGTAAATCTGAAAGTTGATCTTTGCTTAATTCAATGGTTTCTTTTCCATTGATTTTGTAAGAACCACTGGTTGCCGTATCCAAGCATCCGATGATATTCATCAAGGTTGATTTACCCGAACCAGATTGCCCAATAATCGCGACGAAATCACCTTTTTCAATATTTAAAGAGACACTATTTAAAATATGAACGCGATTTTCACCTTCACCGAAGTAACGGTTGAGATCCTTAATTTCAATAATATTCATTAATTTCTACCGCACTTTTAGAACATTCTTGGACCACGAGGCATAGAGCCAACCTGTTCACCATTCGCGACTTGTGACACGATAACTTTCTCACCTTCGTTTACGCCGGATTTGATTTCAGTGTGGAAATCATTTTGTACACCAGTTTTAACTTCACGCGGTTCAGACTGATTTTTGTCATTTAATACATTGACAAAGCTTTTGCCATCACGTTTTTGAATAGCCATATTGGAAACCAATAACACGTCTTTTGCATTGGCAATTTTGATGTTGTTTTCTGTTGTCATTCCGATGCGTAAAGTGCGATCAGGGTTATCAATTAATACGTTAGCGTAATAGTAAATCGCACTGGTTGTGGAGCTACTACTGCTTGAACTTGTCGAAGATGATGTTGAAGAGCTATCACTTGTCGTGGTATTGGCTGG
The DNA here is from genome assembly GCA_934276625.1 of uncultured Haemophilus sp. Lineage (GTDB taxonomy): Bacteria > Pseudomonadota > Gammaproteobacteria > Enterobacterales > Pasteurellaceae > Haemophilus_D. The sequence continues at coordinate 1,565 of CAKQTN010000101.1, read as the reverse complement.
ATCAACAGAATCAATGACAGAGTGATACACCGTTTGGCTATCTGATAAAATAGTAAAGCTGACTTCTTGGCCAGCCTTAACTTTAGTAATATCGCCCTCTGAAATTTCAGGTTTAATTTTCATTTTGCTTAAATCGGCAATGGTCACAATCGTCGGCGTCGTTTGGTTGGCATTAACGGTTTGACCTTCTGAAACAGGCACAGAAACAACGGTACCATCCATTGGTGCGGTGATTTTGGTATAACCCACATTGGTTTCTGCGGTATTTACTTCAATTTCAGCTTGTTTGATATTGGCTTCAATGGCTTCCATTTCCGCTTTTGCATTATCAAGGGTGCTTTTAGCTGTATTCAAACTGTCTAAAGACGTCGCTTTTTGTGTATAAAGTTTTGATAAGCGGTTATAGCTTGAAAGGGCTACATCATAAGCGGTTTTCTTCGCTTTTAATTGAGCTTGATAGCTGACTAATGCGGCCTTTTTGGTATTTAAGGTATTAACTTGGGTTGTAGAATCAATATCCGCGATCATTTCGCCTTTTTTGATTTCTTGCCCTAATTTAACATAGAGTTTGGTGATTTTACCCGAAACTTGGGCACCAACATCCACTTCATTCACGCTTTCAACTGAACCAGAAGCGACAACTGTTTTTTCCACATTGCCACGTGTAACGGATTCCGTCAGATAAGTCGTTTCTTGTTTGCTATTGCTTGAGAAAAAATAATAAGCTGCACCAGCAGCAACGGCTAATCCAAGTAAAATAAAAAAGCGTTTTTTCATAAAGACTTTGTCATCCTAATAAAAAAATGAACGTTTGTTCAGTAAAGAGATATTCTAAAGGTAAACTTTTCAGTTTGCACGAAAAATCTTCAAGTTAGACCTAAAAATCCTAAAAAATTCAGTATTAATTTAATGAAAGTGCGGTTAGTTTTGGGATCAAATTCACAACGCCAGACTTTTCGTATAGAATGGGGAAATTATTTTCAATTTATTGAGAAATTTATGAGCAATACAGAACACACTCTAGAAAATGCGGAAAATACCCGCACACACAATTTCATTACTCAAATTATTGATGAAGATTTAGCTTCGGGTAAACACAAAAGTGTTCATACTCGTTTCCCGCCTGAGCCAAACGGCTATTTGCACATTGGTCACGCAAAATCGATTTGCTTAAACTTCGGCTTGGCAAAAGAATATAACGGTTTATGTAACCTACGTTTTGACGATACCAACCCGGTGAAAGAAGATGTGGAATATGTGGATTCCATTAAAGCTGATGTGGAATGGTTAGGCTTTAAATGGGAAGGCGAGCCGCGTTATGCGTCTGATTACTTCGATGCACTTTATGGCTATGCGATTGAGTTAATCGAAAAAGGTTTAGCGTATGTGGATGAACTTTCTCCAGATGAAATGCGTGAATATCGCGGTACATTAACTGAGCCAGGTAAAAACAGCCCATATCGTGATCGTAGTGTCGAAGAAAACCTCGCGTTATTTGAAAGAATGAAAAACGGTGAGTTTGCCGAAGGTACATTAAGTCTTCGTGCGAAAATCGACATGGCTTC
>CAKQTN010000100.1:0-4951 GCA_934276625.1 uncultured Haemophilus sp. | reverse complement strand
TTTATGGATCGCAGCGAATTTGCTGACGGTTGCAACTACTTAAAAGGCAAAAAAATCGTTATCGTAGGTTGTGGTGCGCAAGGTTTAAACCAAGGTTTAAATATGCGTGACTCTGGCTTAGACATTTCTTATGCATTACGCCCTGAAGCGATTGCGGAAAAACGTGCTTCATTCCAACGTGCAACTGAAAATGGTTTTAAAGTGGGCACTTACCAAGAGTTAATCCCAACTGCAGACTTAGTGATTAACTTAACGCCAGACAAACAACACTCTAAAGTGGTGGCTGATGTGATGCCATTAATGAAAAAAGATTCTGCATTCGGTTACTCACACGGTTTCAACATCGTTGAAGTGGGTGAGCAAATCCGTGAAGACATCACTGTAGTCATGACTGCACCAAAATGTCCAGGTACTGAAGTACGTGAAGAATACAAACGTGGTTTCGGTGTACCAACATTAATCGCGGTTCACCCTGCAAATGACCCTCGTGGCGAAGGTATGGCAATTGCAAAAGCATGGGCAGCTGCAACCGGTGGTGACCGTGCAGGCGTATTAGAATCTTCGTTCGTCGCAGAAGTAAAATCTGACTTAATGGGTGAACAAACCATTCTTTGCGGTATGTTACAAGCAGGTTCAATCGTATGTTACGACAAACTTGTTGCTGACGGTAAAGATCCAGCATACGCAGGCAAACTTATCCAATACGGTTGGGAAACTATTACTGAAGCCTTAAAACAAGGCGGTATCACATTAATGATGGATCGCTTATCAAACAGCGCAAAATTACGTGCATTTGAACTTGCGGAACAAATCAAAGAAAGCCTTGGTTTCTTATATTACAAACACATGGATGACATCATCAGTGGTCACTTCTCAGCAACTATGATGGCTGACTGGGCAAATGGCGACAAAGATTTATTAGCATGGCGTGAAGCAACTGGCAAAACTGCCTTTGAAAACGCACCAAAAGCAGACGGCATCAAAATTTCTGAACAAGAATACTTTGATAACGGCGTATTAATGGTAGCAATGGTGAAAGCAGGTGTTGAATTAGCCTTTGATGCGATGGTGGCAAGCGGTATCTATGAAGAATCAGCTTACTATGAATCACTTCACGAATTACCGTTAATTGCTAACACTATCGCACGTAAGCGTTTATACGAAATGAACGTGGTAATTTCTGATACTGCAGAATATGGTAACTACTTATTCTCTAACGTAGCAACGCCAATTCTTGCTAAAGAAATCATTCCAACCTTACAAAAAGGTGATTTAGGTGAACCAACACCAGCAGTTGCTATCGACAACATCACTTTACGCGATGTAAATGATGCAATCCGTAACCACCCGGTTGAATTAATCGGTCAAGAGTTACGTGGCTACATGACAGATATGAAACGTATCGCTGTTGCAGGTTAATCATTAAATCGGTAAAATTCAAGCCAGCTTATTCAATAAGTTGGCTTTTTTATAATCCAAAGGAATTCATATGAAAAACAATAAAATTTTTAACCGCACTTTTAAAGTGAGTTTGGTGGCTATGGCGTTAGGATTAGTTAATTCGGCATGGGCCATTGATTATAAACTATATGAAGGTACCGTATATAAGAATCCGGAAAGAACTGACTCTGAAGTAAAAAATATGAATTTTAATTCAGATTATGGATATGATTTAACAAATAAAAAGAATCTTGCAACTGTATCTTTTCGAATGAAAAATGGTTTAAATAATAAGGATTATCCAACAGAATCACTAATTTTCCTTTATCCTCAATTTTCTAAGGGGCCTAGTTCATTAGAAATCAAACCTAATAGCACTTTCACATTATCGAAGGCTTTTCCTGAAAGTTCTGTTTTTGAATTGAGAGATGCAAATCTCAAATTCCACACCGGTAATATCAATTTATTTAAGGGGCTTTCAACAGTTAATGAAGAGGGCGAGTCAGTTTCAGGAAATTCAGCATTTGAACTTCAAAGTAATAGCACCATTGATATTGATTCAGTGAGTATTGTTAGTTTAGCTGAAGAGAGCATCGGGTACCAACTATTTGATAAATCTACAGCAAATATTACTAACTCCTCTATTTTTCTAGGGGGAGATAACAGCACTGCTGTAGATGCCGAAAACTCAGCATTAAATATCAAAAATTTAAATATCACGCTACAGCCAGCAGGTAGCGATAAATCAACTACTATTGCATACATATCTGAGAATACTACATTAAATATTGAGGACAGCTTGCTCACAATTGAAGCGAAAGGTCAAAGTAAAGGTTTAGGTTTTGTACTTGATGGTGGTATGACCAACATTACAAATTCCAACATTGAAAATAACACTGGAGATGTTGTTATTTTTACTAATAAACAAGATTCTCGAGATACAACAAATAATTACAGCTCAACAACAGTTAATCTAAAAAATACTAAAATCCCCGATGCAAAAGTATTGGTTGGATTAAACATGCCCGATCTAGCTGATACGGACTTATCTGAAGGAGAGAAAACTAGCTCACCTAGATTTGTGTTAAATGCAGATAACTCACAGTTAAATGGTGCAGTAAAGCAATATGACGGTACAAATAAAACGCCTGTTACATTAAATCTAACTAACAATACTACATGGGATTTAGTGGATAATTCAGAAGTAACAGACTTGCATTTAAATAACTCAGCGGTTTCTTTAACTAATACAAACGCTCCTTATGCAACATTAACTATCACGGGTAATCTCACTGGCTCAGGTATCTTCAACCTCAACACCAATATCGCTGAAAACAAAAGCGATAAAATCGTTGTTAAAGGTACTGCCGAAGGTAATCATAAAATTGGGGTAACTAACCAAGGTGCAAACGTTGCTAACGGCAAAGTGACACTTGTAGAAACCAATGGTGGTAATGCGGCGTTTAGCTTAACTAACCCGAATAATCGTGTAGATTTAGGGGCTTACCAATATTTTCTAACCAAAGAGGGAAATAATTGGGTATTAGCTAACTCTAAAAATGTAGTTACTCCAACTCCACCTGTTGCACCAGTTACACCAAGCAAACCAGTAGTGACCCCAAGCAAACCTGCGGTAACGCCTAGCACTCCAGTAGTAACCCCAAGTAATCCAGTAGTACCACCTGCAGTTCTACCAAGCACACCATTACTTTCAGACTTAGCGAATGCACAAGTTTCTCTTCGCCAAGCACAATTGCTTTTAGTGGAAGATGATTTAAATGGCATTCATCAACGTCTAGGTGAAGTGAAAAACGGTGAAAAAGGTAATGTATGGGTTCGTAATGTGAATTCTCGCCAAAAATTAGCCGCACTTTCGACTGGTGAGAGTGAAACTTCTGGCTTTAAACAAAACGTACATAGCGTACAAGTGGGCGCTGATGCTGCTGTAACAGATAATCTCCGTGTTGGTGGATTTGTTGGTCGTAGCCAAGCTAACGTTGATTTCAATGGTCATTACGGCGATGGCAAAGTAAGAAGCAACAGCGTGGGCTTATATGCAGCTTACCTTGCAGATAACGGTATTTATGTAGATAACATCGTGAAATACAGCCGTTTACACGCTAACTCAAATTACACTGAAAAACGCCATTACAACGCTTATACTATTTCGAGTGAATTAGGCAAACGCTTTAGCCTTGTGAACGATTGGACAATTACCCCGCAAGCACAATTAGCGTGGACACATATTTCATCACAAGAGAATGAAGATAGCTTATCTTCTGTGTATTCTCGAATTGGTTTACGTGTAGCCAAAGGCTTTGCATTAAGTAATGGTTGGAATTTACAACCTTATGCAGAAGTCAATGCGATTACTAGCAAAAACCGTAGCAGCAAAATTCATTACACAAACAGCGCACTTGATGTTGCAAGCAGCCGCGGACGTTTTGAAAGTGCGGTCGGCTTAAATGCTGGATTTGCAAATCATCGTTTTGGTTTAGAAGTAAGCCGTGCTGACGGTAAAAACTTCGATAAACCTTATGCAATTCAAGCAGTTTATCGCTATCAGTGGTAATATAAGAGGGCGGGTTAAAATCCGCCCTTTTTTTCTTTTTTACTCAATAAATAATATGTCAAAACCTTTCCCTTCTCACTCATTTACAACCAAACGAACGGCAAAATCCACTCGTTCATTTAAGCCTAAAGCGAAGCCACTTACATTAGAACAAACAATCGTTGTTTTATTTAACAAACCTTTTGATGTGCTGACACAATTCACCGATGAAAATGGCCGAGCGACATTAAAAGATTTTATTACCATTCCTAATGTGTATGCGGCAGGACGATTGGATCGTGATAGCGAAGGGTTACTGATTTTAACGAATAATGGTGAAGTGCAACATCGTTTGGCTGATCCTAAGTTTAAAACAGAAAAAACGTATTTTGTGCAAGTGGAAGGCATTCCTGAAGAGGCTGACTTAGACAAGTTTCGTCAAGGCGTTGAATTGAAAGATGGGATGACGAAGCCAGCAAAAGTGCGGTTGATTTCAGAACCAGATTTTCTTTGGCCTCGCAAGCCACCTATTCGTGAACGTCAAAGTATTCCAACGAGCTGGTTAGAAATTAAAATTAGTGAAGGGCGTAATCGACAAGTACGTAGAATGACGGCACATATCGGCTTTCCGACATTGCGTCTCATCCGTTATCAAATGAGCCATTTAACACTTGATGGATTGGGTAATGGTGAATATCGCTGTTTGAATGAAGAAGAAATGCGTGCGTTATTCAAACAACTTCATTTGAACAACGCACATTAAGATTAGAAACGTTGAGCGGGTTGTGCGTTTTCAACTTGCACGAAGAAACCTTTATCATTCAAGATAATGCTGTAATCCGTAACATATTTAACGCCGTTGGTTTCCACTATCGCATTACAGCTGCGAATGCCTTGTTGTGGATAAGATTGCGTTTCTCGGGCTTGCGAGATTTGTTTCACTGTCATTTGGGTGTTAGT
>CAKQTN010000099.1:0-4955 GCA_934276625.1 uncultured Haemophilus sp. | reverse complement strand
AAACCGATTTATGACAAACTCGCGGAGAAACCATAATGAAAAAATCATGGCTTTTTTTAACCGCACTTTTTGTGAGTATCTCGGCGACAGCTTCTATTGATGCATTGAATTTTGCCTCACCAGAACAAGAAAAGGACTATCATCAATTAACACAAGAATTACGTTGTCCACAATGTCAAAATAACAATATTGCCGATTCGAATGCAACTATTGCGGTAGATATGCGTGGCAAAGTGTTTGAGTTGTTACAAGAAGGTAAAAAACGAAGTGAAGTTGTCGATTATATGATTCAACGTTATGGCAATTTTGTGACTTATGATCCACCAATGACGACATCAACAATCGTATTATGGATTGCCCCAATTTTATTAGTGTTGATTGGCATTTTATTTGTATTTAAACGTAAATCAAAAAGCCCAAGTACGGTCAATTCTGACGCGATTTTAGATGACGAAGAGAATGCACGTTTATCGGCTTTACTCAAAGAAAAGGATAAATAATGAATTTTGCATTAAGTATTATTGTGCTCACTTTAGTGGTGGCATTGATTTGTTTTTATCCCTTGTTGCGTTCTGTTAAAGCAAAAGAAGATAAAAAGCGTGATGAGTTAAATAAGGCACTGTATTTTTCTCGCTTAAAAGAGATTGAGCAAGATAATCAGCAAGGCTTAGTAGAGAACGTTGAACAACTTAAACAAGAGCTACAAAAAACATTATTGGAAGATATTCCTCAACAAGAGACCCAAACCATCGATAAAAATGCCAAAAATTACGGTAAGTTGTGGTTTGTTTCTGGTTTATTAGGTTTGGCCATTATTGCCGGCGGGGCTTATTTCCCTTTGGGATCTTGGAAAGCCGAAGATATGATGGAAAAAACATTGGCAAAATTACCTTATTTCTTTGAACGAATCAAAGAAGAAGACACAAACCCAATGACGGATGCAGAAATGCAACAATTTTCGACCGCACTTCGTTTGGATTTACAAAAAACTCCAAAGGATGCTAAAAAATGGTGGTTGTTAGGTCAGGTAGGGATGAATTTAGGTAATGGAAAATTAGCCTTTGATAGTTACCAACAAGCGAATAAGCTTGAGCCAGATAATTTAGATTATAAACTTTCTTATGCGCGTATGTTAATGTCTTCTGAAGATCAAACAGATAAACTGAAAGGTAACCAGCTTTTACGTGAGATTATTCGTCAAGATCATTCTAATCCTGAAGCATTAAGTTTACTGGCTTTCAGTTATTTTGAAGGTGAGGATTATAAAATGGCGGCAGTGACCTGGGCAATGATGTTACGTTTATTGGAACCAGATGATCCTCGCGTGCCAATGCTTGAAAAGAGTATTCGTGCTGCACGTGATGCCCTTGCTTTACAGGAAGAAGAAAAAGCAAAAAGTGTCACACCGGAGAAATAATGAAACCTCAATTATTAGGTTTTCACCATATTGCGATTATTGCTTCGAACTATGCACGTTCGAAGCATTTTTATATGGAGATTTTAGGGGCAAAACAGCTAAATGAAACTTATCGGGCGGAACGAGATAGTTATAAATTAGATTTAAGTTTTCCTGATGGGAGTCAAATAGAGCTATTTTCTTTCCCAAATCCTCCTCAAAGAGTAACCAGCCCTGAAGCCTGTGGTTTACGGCATTTGGCATTCAAAGTAGAAAATATTGATGAATACGTAGCTTATCTTTTAGAAAAAGGCGTCTCTTGTGAACCAATTCGGGTTGATGAATTAACCAGAATGAAGTACACTTTCTTCCGAGACCCGGATTATTTACCAATTGAATTATACGAGAACAATTATTAGCTTAGGGAATCACATTAGTATTATGAGTCATATTAAGAAAAAAATTGGGATTTACTCATTTTGTATTTTGGCATCATCAGCTGTTTTAGCCGAAGGTAGTAGTGTTGTATATGCAACAAAAGTAAAATCACCTGAAAATAATCTTTCAGTCAATGTTTCTGAAAGTAATGTTTCTGAAACCGTGAAATATATTGATGGAAAAGGACAGCGAAGTTTAGATCCTAAATCTGAAAAAGATATGGAAGAGTTGGCCAATAGCGTTGAATTTGAAGTATATAAATTTAACGAAACGGCGGCATCAAAAACAACGTTTCTTTCACCCGCAGGGATTTGTAGTGGCTTTAAAAGTGATGATGGCGTAGATGTTACTAACACCAGTAATTATTACATTAAACCTAATGATGCCAGCGAATATTATGGCAGTGTGTTAGGTGCAACGATTTATAAAAAAGGCGAGACAAAACATTCACAGTATGTGCCTGTTTATGCAATCAGAAATGCGAATGTAGCAAAATACATTGAGCAAAATGAGGACCCGAACATTAGAAAAAAAGCCAATGCTCGGATTAAAGAAGGCAGAGAAACACTTAATAAAGTAGTTTGTGATAAAAGGTAGCGTTATGAAAAAATTAATTTCTATTGCAGCTCTATCTGTTTTAACAGCTTGTACAGCTCCCCAAGAGGCATCAACTATTGGAAATGGGGCTGCAGCGTACGATATGAATACCGTGCAGGATTATAATGCTCGAGTAACAAGTGGTAATACGGTAAGCGCTCAAGAAAAAGCGAAAGTTGCACAAAGAGACAGTATTCCAAATGAAATGAATGCGAGTGATCATCGCTCTAAACAGAGAGGGTATTCTCGTGTACCTGTTGCGATAATGCCGAGTGTCGGTGTTGGCTATTGTCGTCACTGTTGGTAATTAAATTGATACAAAATAACCGCGCTTGAAAAAGTGCGGTTATTTTTTTGCTTGTTTATAAGCCTAAAATTGATTTCACAAAAGGAATCGTCAGATTTCGTTTGGCTTGTAGTGAGGCTTCATCGAGTTTTACTAATGCTTCTTTTAGTGTTGTCATATCACGATCTAAACGCGTGAATATAAAATTGGCAGTATCATCTGAAAGTATGATACCTCGTTGATGGGCATTCTGTTTCAATACCGCAAATTTTTGTTCATCGCTGAGTGGAATCAATTGATAACTTTCTCCCCATTTTAAGCGAGAAGCAAGATCCGGTAATTTAACGGGGAGGGCAGTTGGAGATTGATCGGCACTGACAACTAATAAGGTTTTACCATTAGCCTTAATGCGATTAAAAAGATCAAATAAGGCAATTTCCCATTCTGAATTTCCAATAATTGTTTGCAAATCGTCTAAGCAAACCAGTTCTTGTTGTTCTAAATTCTCAAAAACCGCCGTGGAAAAATATTGTGATTTGCTCAACGGGACATAAATGGCGCTCTGTTGTTGCTGAATATATTCATTACAGAGTGCGCGCAAAAGATGGGTTTTCCCAACGCTTTGGCGGCCCCAAAGGTAGAAGAATTGTTGTTGTAAATCAGTCATGTTTTGACGTAAAGAATTAAGCAATAATGCATTATTATCGCTATAAAAATTCTCAAGCGTTTCATCATCAATTTGATGAATAGGTAAAGAAAGTTGCTGATTCACGGATTAACGAGTTGATTTAAAATAAAAAAGAAAGGGCTAAATTTTCATTTAACCCTTTTGTTTGGGAAGTTTTATTCTACTTCATTTTTTGCTTTTGGCAAAATCAAGTTCAGCACAATGGCAACGATGGCACAAAGGCTAATTCCTTTTAGGGAAACGACATCACCAACGTTGACAAACATATTCCCAATCCCGAAAGTCATTACCACGGAAATGATGCAAAGGTTACGAGGTTCGGTCACATCTACTTTACCTTTAATTAAGGTGCTCATCCCGACAACGGCAATCGAACCGAATACCAACATCATAATGCCACCCATTACGATAGTTGGAATTGTAGAAAGGAATGCGCCTACTTTACCACAGAAAGAAATTGCAATTGCCCATACCGCAGCCCAGGTCATAATGTTTGGATTAAAGTTGCGAGTGAGCATGACAGCACCGGTTACTTCAGCATAAGTGGTATTTGGTGGACCACCTACTAATGACGCTGCAGCAGTTGCCACACCATCGCCTAATAAGGTGCGATGTAAGCCTGGTTTTTTAAGGAAATCTTTACCAGTTACAGAACTGATTGCCATAATACCGCCCACGTGTTCAACGGCTGGTGCGATAGCAATGGGTAGCATATAAAGAATCGCTTCTAAATTAAATTCTGGTTTGGTTAGCTCAGGTAATTCAAACCATTTTGCATCTAAAACAGGTTGGAAATTAATTAATCCTAGGAATAAACAAACCACATAGCCAGCAACGATACCAAACATAATTGGAATCAGTTTCATCATTCCTTTAGCAAACACTGCAACAGAAAGGGTGGTGACCAAGGTAATCATCGAAACCAATACTGAATGCTCATAGCTGTATGCACTGTTTTTACCTAATGCCATATCCACAGCAACAGGTGCAAGTCCCATACCAATAATGATAATTACGGGACCGACAACAACAGGCGGGAAGATACGCTCAAGCGCAGCACTACCACGTAATTTTACTAAGGTTGATAGTGCGAAATAGACGAAACCTGCACAAGCAAGTCCACCCATTGTGGTTGGAATGCCCCAAGTTTGTACGCCATATTGAATAGGCGCAATAAAGGCAAAAGAGGAGGCTAAGAAAATAGGAACCTGTTTACCGGTACAAAGTTGGAAAAGTAGTGTGCCGATACCTGCGGTTAGAAGGGCTGTATTAGAATTTAATCCGGTGATTAAGGGAACTAATACTAAGGCGCCAAAGGCCACAAATAACATCTGTAAACCGACAAACGCTTGTTTGCCCATGCTTTGCACCTCAACAGGTGCGGTTGTAGTTTGATTACTCATTTAGTTTCAACTCTCGGTTTGAATTAACTGAAAGTGCGGTCGGTTTTAATGCTTTTTTAGCTTTTGTGTTTTCACGCACGGAAAAAAGACGGCTATAAATGCCGTCTTATTAAAAGGGAATTATTTCGTCCCAAAAATCTTATCGCC
>CAKQTN010000098.1:0-4959 GCA_934276625.1 uncultured Haemophilus sp. | reverse complement strand
CCAATTGGGATGAAAGGTGGAAAAGAAGAATTTGATCTCGCCTTTCCTGAAAATCTTATTCAACAAGCTCAAACCGCTTTTGATGTGGTGGCGATTCCTGCTGAAACACCGTTTATCCAAATTGCTCAACAGCAAGGTAAACAAACCATTTCTGGTGCAGAAGTAATTGTGCTACAAGCCGTTGAACAATTTGAGCTCTACACAGGCATTCGACCTGATGACCAATTAATCGCCGAAGCCGCAGCTTTTGCAAGGGCAAATAGTTAAGGTTCAATAAAAAAGGCGTTTTAATTCAAAACGCCTTTTTTGTTTATTGCATATTAAGAATTTTTTGCAAGCCACGGTGAGATAAATAGCAGAAAATAAAACACATCACCGCACCACACATGATGGTATAGAATCCACTACTCCAACCAAATTTATCTACAACAAAACCAAACAATGTTGTACCAAATGTGGAGCCAACGATATAACTCATAAATCCACGTAACCCTACTGCTGATCCTAATGCAAAACTAGGAATAACTTCCATTGCTTGTACTGCAACCATAGATTGAGGAATATAGACCAAACACCCAACTATTGCAGAGAATAAAATAATGGCAAAAATGGATTCTGAGTTCATGTAGCCGAATACACAGAAGAAAACAATCGTCATACAAATCATTGGTAAATACATAATTTTTCCACGGAAAAATTTATCAATTAACCATCCAGCAATGAGCGTTGATGGAATAGCTGCCCATTCAAAAATCATAAATGCAGCGCCCATATCTGTTTTAGTAAGACCTTTTTCTTTAAGAAGATAAAGCGGAATCCAAGTTAACATACCAAAACGAACCATATAGGTGAAAATATCAACACCAACGAGATACCAAGAATTAGGGTTTTTAACGACAAATTTATAAAAAATTTGGAATGCAGTCATATTTTCTGGTTTTTCAGATAAATGACCTTTTAATTTTGTATTAACCGTTTCTTCGTTATACATTTCCTCAACGGTTGGCAGTCCTTCTTCAGCAGGACGGCGTTTCACAAAAAATAACACAAGGAAAACACCAATTAAGGCAATGATACTCGGTACAACATAAGTAGAAATTTCCCATTGTTCAGAACCGAGATAAGCAAGACTAGCGCCTACAATTGGTGCCACAATACCACCACCTAAATTATGTGATACATTCCAAGTTGTACTTGCTCTCCCACGTTGGCTACGCGGATACCAATATCCAACTGTAATAATTGAAGGACCTACCCCCATTCCCTGGAATATCCCTAATAAAATGACTAATCCTACAAATAAATAGAAGCTTGTTGAGAACCCCATCATAATATTAATAAGAATACAAAGAAGAAGCCCTAAAGCCATAAAGTAGCGAGGATTAGCTTTATCTGCCAAGATACTCATTGCACCTTTACTGCACCCGTATGTAATCAACAAAGAGGATGTCAGTAAACCAATTTGCGTCTTAGAAAGCTCTAATTTTTCTGCCAGATAAGGAGTGGATAGAACGAAGTTATTACGGACAATGTAGTAACACATGTAACCAATAAAAACACCGATAAGAGAATGAAGCTGATATTTTAAATATTTACTTTTGATTTCAGTTGAATAACTACTATTCATACCATTCATTCTTGATGAAAGATTTGTTGTACTGCTCATAATGAATCCTTTCTAGTAAAGATAACGCTTAGAATTTTAATGAAAAAGGAGACTAAATTTTGTGACGTACATCACATTTTTGTAGCATTTTGAGAAAAAATTGCATATTGAGATAAAAATATTTTCAGAGGTGAGCGGAATTCACTTGTTTTAATATGATGAAAAAAATAAAGGCGTTTTAATTAAAAACGCCTTTTACACATTACGCCAACAATTTTCTTGCGGCTTCCACTACGACTGATACTGCTTTGTCTTCCGTATCTTTCATGGTGGCTTCATTTGGAATTTCTTGTTGCGTACGGTTCACAATCACACCTGCCACCATACCTGCTCGTAAGCCAAGGGCGTTACACATGGTGAATAACGTCGCGGATTCCATCTCATAGTTCATCACATTGAGATCTTGCCATTGTTTTAACAAGCCTTGGTAATCACGATATACTTTACCACTGTAGGTATCGTAACGTTCTTGACCTGGATAGAAGGTATCTGAAGACGCTGTAATTCCTACAAATGGCTCAATGCCTTTTTCTTTAGCTGCATTGAAAAGTGCCGTGGTACATTCAAAATTTGCCACTGCGGGATATTCAATTGGGGCAAAATGACGGCTTGCACCATCAAGACGAACCGCACCCGTTGTAACAAGAACATCACCCACATTAATGTGTGGTTGAATTGCGCCTGTTGTACCAATACGTAAGAATGTACGCACGCCAAGCTGAGCCAGCTCTTCCACACAGATAGATGTAGAAGGACCACCAATACCAGTTGAACACACCACCACCGGTTGATCATTTAAATAGCCTAACCAAGAAGTGAACTCACGTGTACTTGCAAGAAACTCAGGGTTATCAAGTTTTTTAGCAATACGTTCGCTACGTGCAGGATCCCCTGGTACGATAGCGAGTGTAGCACCTTTCAGTTGTGCTTTAGTCAGGTTTAAGTGAAATACATCAGACATAACAATCTCCTTTTTATCATTCTTGCCGCAAAGTGCGGTCAAATTTTCATTATTTTTTCAATGCGCCTAAAATACCACGCATGATTTGTTTGGTCACTTCATTACGAATATTGCGACCCACTGATTTTGCCACGCTATTCACAATTTGTTCTGTTGGGGAAAGTTTATCCCCGCGTTTTTGTGTTCCAAAAATCATACGGCTTAAGCTACCAAATAAACCGCTTTCTTCCTCTTGTTGCGCTTGTTCGGCTTGTTTTTGTTGTACTGCCGCTAAATCCGCTTGCGCATTTAACACTTCGAAAGCTGACTCATTATCCACGTAATCTTTATAGAAGGCATAAAGATCATCGTCTTTCACCCAAGCAGCTCGCTCTTCTTCAGTAATCGGGGCAAGTTGGCTTTTCGGCGGATAAACATAAGCCACTTCAACTGGTGTTGGCATACCTTTTTCATCTAAGAATGAAATTAACGCTTGCCCCACACCTAACGTTGAAATGGTTTCCACCACATTGACAGCAGGATTTGAACGGAACGTTTCCGCCGCAGATTTCACTGCTTTTTGATCACGTGGCGTAAAAGCACGTAACGCATGTTGGACACGGTTACCCAATTGCCCTAACACGGTATCCGGTAAATCTAATGGATTTTGGGTTACAAAATAAATCCCCACACCTTTAGAACGAATCAAGCGAACCACTTGTTCCACTTTGTCCACCAACACACTCGGTGCACCATCAAAGAGTAAGTGTGCTTCATCGAAGAACATCACAAATTTTGGTTTATCTGGATCGCCTACTTCCGGCAATTGCTCAAATAATTCAGACATCAACCAAAGCAAGAATGCACTATACATTCTTGGAGAATTAATTAATTTTTCAGAGTTTAAAACATTGATCACACCACGACCATCACGGGTTTGTAACCAATCTTCAAGATTTAATGCAGGTTCACCAAAAAGATTGGTCGCTCCTTCATTTTCAAGTGTCAGTAAGGCACGTTGAATCGCGCCCACACTCGCAGCTGATACGTTGCCGTATTCTACTTGGAACAATTTGGCGTTTTCTGCCACAAATTTAAGCATGGCACGTAAATCTTTTAAGTCGATGAGTAACAAGCCTTTGTCATCTGCCACACGGAATACGAGGTTTAATAAGCCTTCTTGAGTTGCGTTTAAATTTAATAAACGGGAAAGTAATAATGGTCCCATTTCAGAAATCGTGGTACGAAGCGGAATACCGGTTTCACCGAATACATCCCAAAATGACACAGGATAGCCATTTAAATAACTCTCGCCACCTAAATCAAATTGCTCAATGCGTTCCGCTACTTTGCCACTGAATGTGCCCGCTTTGACTAAACCGGACAAATCGCCTTTTACATCCACTAAAAAGACCGGCACGCCATCATCACTGAATGCTTCTGCCATTTTACGTAGTGTGACAGTTTTACCCGTCCCTGTCGCCCCGGCGATCAGACCGTGACGGTTTGCCATTTTTGCGGTAATACCAAGGGTTTGACCTTGTTCGGTACGCGCGAGAGAATATTGCATAAAGATTCCTTTGTTTTGTTGGTTTTATTTAAACGAATAATAAGGAAAAAACGAAGTGCGGTCAAAATTTAAGTGATTTTACGGTATAATTTCTCAAAACTAACTCAAAGCAGGAAAAATAGATGTCAAACGCAAAAATTCTTATTATTAAAACAGGATTGATCGAAACCTTAACATTCCCTGATGGCAGCTCATATGAAAGTGCCATCCGTAAAAAACCGGTACCCATGGTAAAAGTGCACACGCTAGGTGCAGAAGGTAACGATGTAGGCTTAAAAGCCCATCACGGTGGTGTTGATAAAGCCTTGTTTTTTATGTCTGATGTGTCTTTCCCTGCTTTAAACGCACTACTTGGTGAAAAGTTTGATTTTCACGGTAGCGCGATTTATGGTGAAAACTTTGTGGTATCCGGCTTACATGAAGATAATGTCTGCATAGGCGATCGTTACAAAATTGGCACCACGCTTTTAGAAGTGTCTCAACCACGTAAACCTTGCGAGCGTTTATCTCATAATACCAAGAATGAGAATACAAGAGAGGTAATTCGTCAGTCAGGCTGGACAGGTTGGTATGTTCGCGTGATCGAAGAAGGTGAAATTCATCAAGGCGATGAACTCATCTTGCAACACCGTCCTTATCCTGAATGGACTATTCGTCGTTTAAACACGCTACTTTCTGCTCCTTCAAGTATCGCAGAATTAGAAGAAGCCTTAGTCATTGAAGAATTAGCACCAGCGTTTAAACGTTCTGTTAACTCACAATTACGTAATTTACAGCAGGCGG
>CAKQTN010000097.1:0-5083 GCA_934276625.1 uncultured Haemophilus sp. | reverse complement strand
TTGAACATTATTTAAGTAAGTTAGAAGAATAACAATGGCTGAAAAACGTAATATTTTTTTAGTAGGTCCAATGGGCGCAGGTAAAAGCACCATTGGCCGTCAGCTTGCGCAACAATTGAATATGGATTTTGTCGATTCAGATGCCGTAATTGAGGAACGTGCGGGAGCAGACATTAGCTGGATTTTTGATTTAGAAGGCGAAGAAGGCTTTCGTAAGCGTGAAGAGCGTATTATCAATGAATTAACCCAATTACAAGGCGTCGTGCTTTCTACAGGTGGTGGAGCAGTGATGTCAAAAGAAAATCGTAATTATCTTTCTGCTCGTGGTATTGTGATTTATTTAGAAACCTCAGTAGATAAACAATATCAACGTACGCAACGTGATAAAAAACGTCCTTTATTACAAGGAACAGATAACCCTCGCCAAGTGTTGGAAGATTTAGCCAAAGTACGCAATCCGTTATACGAAGAAATTGCAGATATTACTTTGCCAACAGATGAGCAAAATGCCAAAGTAATGGTTAATCAAATTGTTGATTTAATTGATAATCTAAACGGCTTAAACGGTTCACTCTAAGGATTAAAAATGTTGTGCGTAAATGTTGAATTAAAAGAACGTCGTTATCCCATTTATATTGGCGAAGGTTTATTAAAAGATGAAACCTGTTATCCGCTGAAAAAAGGGGATAAAGTGATGATCGTGACTAATCCAACCGTCGCACAATATTATCTTGAAACCGTTACAAAAACGCTAGAAAAAATCGGCTGTCAGGTAGAATCAGTATTATTGCCTGATGGCGAAAAATATAAAACGCTTGAGTCTTTAAACCTCATTTTTACCGCACTTTTAAAGCATAATCATGGGCGAGATACCACCATTATTGCATTAGGTGGTGGTGTGATTGGTGATGTGGCAGGTTTTGCCGCAGCAAGTTATCAACGTGGCGTGCGTTTTATTCAAATTCCTACCACATTATTAGCCCAAGTGGATTCTTCTGTTGGTGGCAAAACAGCCGTTAATCATGAGTTGGGCAAAAATATGATTGGGGCGTTTTATCAACCTTCTACGGTGATCATTGACACCCTTACACTCAATACCTTGCCAAAACGTGAAGTGAATGCGGGACTTGCGGAAGTCATTAAATATGGGGCGATTTTAGATTATGCCTTTTTTGAATGGCTTGAAGCACATATTGATGAGCTAGTCGCATTAAATCAACAGTCACTTCAATATTGCATTGCGCGTTGTTGCCAAATCAAAGCGGATGTTGTTGCGCGTGATGAAACCGAAAAAGGTGATCGTGCATTATTAAATCTCGGCCATACTTTTGGCCATGCGATCGAAACACATTTAGGCTATGGAAACTGGTTACATGGTGAAGCTGTTGCAGCTGGAACTATGATGGCTGCGGTGTTATCTGAACAATTAGGCGATCTTTCTTTTGAAGATGTTGCACGTTTAGAAAAGCTTTTAGCTCGTGCTAATTTACCAACCGTTTCGCCTGATACCATGCAACCAGACGATTATTTACCGCATATGATGCGAGATAAAAAAGTACTGGCAGGCAAGTTGCGTCTTGTGTTGCTAAAAGCCCTTGGTCAAGCCTACGTGGCGACTGATACTGACGAATCTCTTGTGCTAAACGCGATTGAGCGTTGCACACAACATGACTAACTGTCATTGCTCTCATGTTGCGTCCGAAAAATAACAAAACGAAACCTCGAATTAAACACCGCCCGTTTTTGAAATGGGCGGGTGGTAAATTTCGTTTAACGGACGATCTCAACCGAGTCTTTCCAAAAAGAAAACAGTGTTTGATTGAACCCTTTGTTGGTGCGGGTGCTGTTTTTTTGAATTCCCATTTTGAACGTTATATTTTGGCAGATATTAATCCTGATTTGATTAACTTGTTTAATATCGTCAAAGACAATGTGGATGCCTATATTGAGGCTTGTAAGCCAATTTTCTTCGCTGAAAATGCGAATACAGCCGAGTATTATTACGCACAGCGAGATGCCTTTAATCAATCCACCGATCCTTTCGAGCGTTCGGTGTTGTTCCTTTATTTGAATCGCTTCGGTTTTAATGGCTTGTGCCGTTATAACAGTAAAAATGAGTTTAATGTGCCCTTTGGCGCTTATAAAACCCATTATTTCCCTGAAGATGAATTACGTTATTTTGCTCATAAGGCACAAAGTGCGGTCTTTTTATGTGCTGATTTTCAACAGACATTTGAATTAGCGGATAAACACAGCGTGATCTATTGTGATCCGCCTTATGCACCGCTTCCGCAAGATACCAATTTTACTGGATATGCGGGGAATGCTTTTGGTCTTGAACATCAAAAGAATTTAGCGGAATGTGCAAAGAAAGCACAAAAAGAAAAGCAAATTTCTGTCGTGATTTCTAACCACGATACAAAATTCACACGCGAGATTTATAAAGGGGCAAAATTTAAACGCGTTAAAGTACAGCGCTCGATTAGCCAATCCTCAGAAAAACGAGTCAAAGTAAAAGAATTAATTGCCATCTTTAAAGGTTAGTTTAGCAGGTTAATTCTGGATTGATTTTAATCTCAAAGCCTTTTACTTCGGGATAAGTCGGTTGAATAGCAGTGAGTAATTCGCTTTGGCGAAATAAAATTCCTTGGCGAACGACCGCACTTTTGACTTCGATAAAAAGCTTCCCATCTGTGATGGAGCCTAAACGGAAAAGTCCTTTGAATTCTTGTGGGAAAAGGCGACTGATGTTTTGGTTCAGTTCATTCAACATTAAGCCTTTCTGCATGATTTTGGCAAATTGTGATCCTTCTAGCACATCAATAATATTCATGGCTTTTTGATAACGTTCATGCTTGTTTTCCACAAAAATACCCCAATAATGACTTCATGTTGAATTTCCGATACAATACACACAAATTTTGTCAGAGACAATAAGATGATGAAATCAAACAAAGGTAAAACAAATTTCTGGTCGCAGTTGCTGTTAAGCATGATTGCGATTTTTGCTTTACCTGTTGCTCAGGGATTGGAGGCACAGCCCTCATTAAATATGAGTGGCGAAAATTACCAAACATCATCTGAACAACACATGTTGATTGCGGTGCGTGAAATTCGTCAAGCATTGCAGGTTCAACCTCAGCCAACAAATCACAAAACCCATTCCAATCAAAAACACGAAAAAATTCAACCGCACTTTATCGCGGCAGAGTTTCCTGTTTTTGCCCCTATTCGGGCCGGTCCTGCTATTATTTAATTTTCTTTTATCTTTAAACGAACCGATTTTTTAATCGGATGATCCTTTTTATTTTTTATTTGAAAGAGAAATTATGAGTTTTTTAACAAAAATTTTTGGCAGCCGTAACGAACGTATTTTACGCAGATTAAGAAAACAAGTTGCGAAAATCAACAAAATGGAGCCAGCTTTTGAAGCATTAAGTGATGATGAATTAAGAGCAAAAACAGAAGAATTCCGCAGTCGTTTAGCTAATGGTGAAACTTTACAACAACTTTTACCTGAAGCGTTTGCTACCGTGCGTGAAGCGGGTAAACGTGTACTTGGTATGCGCCATTTCGATGTGCAATTAATCGGTGGTATGGTGCTAACAAACCGTTGTATCGCAGAGATGCGTACGGGTGAAGGTAAAACCTTAACCGCAACCTTGCCTTGTTATTTGATGGCGTTGGAAGGTAAAGGTGTACACGTTGTAACCGTGAATGATTACTTAGCACGTCGTGACGCGGAAACTAACCGCCCATTATTTGAATTCTTAGGTATGACTGTTGGGGTGAATATCCCTGGTTTACCGCCTGAAGCAAAACGTGAAGCTTATGCGGCAGATATTACATATGCCACAAACAGCGAGCTAGGTTTTGATTACCTTCGTGATAACTTAGCGCATTCCAAAGAAGAGCGTTTCCAACGTCATTTAGGCTATGCCTTAGTGGATGAAGTGGACTCTATCTTAATTGATGAAGCACGTACGCCGTTGATTATTTCAGGTCAAGCGGAAGACAGCTCTGAGCTTTATATTGCGGTAAATAAATTAATTCCGAATTTAATTAAGCAAGAAAAAGAAGATACGGAAGAATATACCGGTGAAGGCGACTACACCTTAGATCTTAAAACCAAACAAGCGTATTTGACTGAACGTGGTCAAGAAAAAGTTGAAAATTGGTTAATTGAACAAGGTTTAATGCCAGAAGGTGATTCTCTTTATTCACCAGCGCGCATTGTATTGCTACACCATGTTATGGCAGCGTTACGTGCGAATACTTTATTTGAGCGCGATGTAGACTATATCGTGAAAGATGGTGAGATCGTGATCGTCGATGAACATACTGGTCGTACTATGGCGGGTCGTCGTTGGTCTGATGGTTTACACCAAGCAATCGAAGCAAAAGAAGGCGTAGAAATTAAGAGTGAAAACCAAACTGTTGCGTCGATTTCTTACCAAAACTACTTCCGTCTTTATGACAAATTAGCGGGTATGACTGGTACAGCAGATACCGAAGCCTTTGAATTCCAACAAATTTATGGTTTGGAAACTGTCGTTATCCCAACCAATCGTCCAATGATTCGTGATGATCGTACGGACGTCATGTTTGAGAATGAAGAATACAAATTCAATGCAATTATTGAAGATATCAAAGACTGTGTCGCTCGCAATCAACCAGTTCTTGTCGGTACCGTATCAGTTGAAAAATCTGAAATGCTTTCTCAAGCGTTAGATAAAGCGGGTATCAAACACAACGTATTGAATGCAAAATTCCACGCACAAGAAGCGGAAATTGTTGCGGAAGCAGGGGCGCCAGGTGCAGTAACCATTGCAACTAACATGGCGGGTCGTGGTACCGATATTATCCTCGGTGGTAACTGGAAAGCAAAAGCTGCAAAATTAGAGAACCCAACTCCAGAGCAAATTGAGGCACTTAAAGCTGAGTGGGAGAAAAATCACGAGATCGTGATGCAAGCCGGTGGCTTACACATTATCGGGACAGAGCGTCACGAATCACGCCGTATTGATAACCAGTTGCGTGGTCGTTCAGGTCGTCAAGGTGACCCAGGTTCTTCACGTTTCTA
>CAKQTN010000096.1:0-5093 GCA_934276625.1 uncultured Haemophilus sp. | reverse complement strand
CAAAATCAAGGTTGGGTGACAGCAGAATATGGCATGTTGCCACGCTCTACACACAGCCGTATGCAACGTGAAGCAGCAAAAGGCAAACAAGGTGGACGTACCATGGAAATTCAACGCTTAATCGCACGTTCATTACGTGCAATGGTTGACTTAGAAGCCCTTGGCGAACGTTCTATTACCTTAGACTGCGATGTGATTCAAGCGGATGGCGGTACAAGAACCGCTTCTATCACTGGTGCAGCAGTGGCTTTATGTGATGCTATCAATGGTTTAATCACTAACGGCACATTAAAAACCAATCCAATCAAAGGTCTGGTTGCGGCAATTTCGGTTGGAATTGTTGAAGGTGAAGCCGTGTGTGATTTGGAATATGTAGAAGATTCAGCCGCTGAAACAGATATGAACGTTGTAATGATGGAAGATGGTCGCATGATCGAAGTGCAAGGTACTGCAGAAGGTGAACCATTCAGCCACGAAGAATTACTCACCTTATTAGGCTTAGCAAAACAAGGCTGCGAACAAATCTTCGCTGCACAACGTGAAGCATTAGGTTTATAGGAACAAAAAATGGAAAGCTACAAAATCGAATTTATTAAATTCGCGTTGAGTCGCCAAGTGCTCAAATTTGGTGAATTTACCCTAAAATCAGGTCGAAAAAGTCCTTATTTTTTCAATGCTGGATTGTTTAGTACTGGCGCAGATCTTGCTCGCTTAGGTGAATACTACGCGAAAGCAATTCAATCAAGTGCGGTCGATTTTGATGTCATTTTTGGACCTGCCTATAAAGGCATTCCGATTGCGACGAGCGTTTCCATTGCACTATTCAATCAATTTAACCGTGATACACCTGTTTGCTTTAATCGCAAAGAAGCCAAAGATCACGGTGAAGGCGGTAATTTGATCGGTAGCCCATTAACAGGCAATGTGTTGTTAGTCGATGATGTCATTACAGCTGGCACAGCCATTCGTGAATCCATGGCACTTCTTGAAGCCAATCACGCGAAATTAGTCGCTGTCTTTATTGCATTAAATCGTCAGGAAAAAGGCAAAGGGGAACTTTCTGCCATCCAAGAAGTGGAACGCGACTATCAATGCCAAGTGCTTTCCATTATTGATTTGGATGATTTAATGCAATTCATTGAAAAAGAACCCGATTATCAGCAATATTTACCTGCGATGCGGGCTTATCGTGAAAGTTATGGTGTGTAATTTATTACTTGAAAAATAAGAATAAAGCCATATTAATGTAAGGGCAGACATTAGCGTCTGCCCATTATTGTCAAAAGACCTTTTGACCGCACTTTAGGGGAAAAGAATGTATTTTTTTGGAAAGATTATCGGCGTTTTTCTCGGTTTTAAATGGGGGGGCTTTTTCGGCGCTATCGCTGGACTTATTTTAGGCTCCATCGCAGATAAAAAACTCTATGAGCTTGGTTCGGTTAACTCTAGCTTTTTTAAGAAAAAAACGACCCGACAAGCACTCTTTATGCAAACTACTTTTGCGGTACTTGGGCATTTAAGTAAATCCAAAGGTCGTGTGACGGAAGAAGATATTCAACTGGCGAATCAGTTGATGAACCAGATGCAATTAGATGAGAGCCATCGCAAACTCGCTCAAGAGGCCTTTCGTCGCGGTAAAGAAGCCGATTTCCCTTTACGCCAGGTGATTCGTGAATTCCGCATTGGATGTGGACAACGTGCTGACTTACTGAGAATGTTCTTACACGTGCAAGTGCAGGCTGCCTTTGCTGATTCTCAATTACATGAGTCAGAAAAAGAAGTGCTTTATGTGGTAGCCGAAGAACTTGGTCTTTCCCGTATGCAGTTTGAGCAAATGCTGGCAATGGAAATTGCGGCTCGCCAATTTACCCAAGGTGGATTCTATCGCCAATACCAACAAGGCGGTTATCAACAGCAAGGTGGTTACCAATACCAACAACAGGGCGGATACCAACAATCTTCAGGCCCAACATTAAGTGATGCTTATAAAGTATTGGGCGTGAGTGAAAGTGATGATCGCAATGCCGTAAAACGTGCATATCGTCGTTTAATGAATGAACATCACCCGGATAAATTAGTTGCGAAAGGCTTACCGCCAGAAATGATGGAGATGGCTAAAGAAAAAGCGCAACAAATCCAGGCCGCTTACGATTTAATTTGTAAAGTGAAAGGCTGGAAATAGTGCGTGTTATCCTCGCCCCTATGCAAGGGGTGCTTGATCCTTTCGTTCGCCAACTTCTAACTGAAGTGAATGAATACGATCTCTGCATCACCGAATTTGTCCGCGTGGTGGATCAACTCTTACCCGAAAAAGTCTTTTATCGTCTTTGCCCTGAACTCAAAAACCAGGGCTTTACCCCTTCTAAAACACCTGTTCGTGTCCAACTTTTAGGTCAACATCCGAACTGTCTTGCTGAAAATGCTAATCACGCCATTGAGCTTGGATCACATGGTATTGATTTAAATTGTGGCTGCCCATCCAAAACCGTTAATGGGAGCAACGGAGGAGCAGCACTTCTCAAACAACCTGAATTAATTTATCAAGCGACTCTAGCCTTACGAAAAACCGTACCTAGTCATTTACCTGTCAGTGTGAAAGTAAGATTAGGTTGGGATTGTACTTCACAAGCGTTTGAAATTGCCGATGCCGTACAACAAGGTGGCGCGACTGAAATCACCATTCACGGTCGAACCAAAGCCGATGGCTATCGTGCCGATCGCATCAATTGGGAAAAAATCGGTGAAGTGAGATCTCGCTTGACGATCCCTGTGATTGCTAATGGTGAAATTTGGCGCTGGGAAGATGGTCAAGCATGTTTGAAAGCGACCGGCTGCGAAGATCTAATGGTCGGGCGTGGTGCATTAAATATCCCAAACTTAAGCCTTGTACTCAAACAAAATTGCGAAAAAATGCCTTGGGTGGATATTCAAAAAATCTTGCAAAAATATGCGGAAATGGAAAATTTCCATGATTCTGGTTTTTATCATGTTGCCCGAATCAAACAATGGCTACGCTATCTCAATAAAGAATATCCTGAAGCAGATATCGTTTTTGAGCGAATTAAAACCAGCAAAACAGCAGAAGAGCTGAGAGAACGACTCTGTCAGAGCTAAAAAAGTGCGGTCAAAATAGACGGCTTTTTTAGCATTATCCCCACTCGTACGATGAGTGCTTACAGTCAAATAAAACTTGACCAAAATCAAAAAGCTATCATGCAGAATCAGTAGAATCGATGAGGCATATACCACAAAAAAGGAGAGGTGCCTTATGAAGACTCGTCTATTGCTTTCAAGCTTACTTATCGCATTAAGTGCAACATCATTTGCCCAAACGCATAAAGCGCATTGGTCTTATAATGGAAAAGAAAGCCCTGAACATTGGGGTGATTTGCTCACCGAATATCAAACCTGTAAGCTAGGGAAGGTTCAGTCGCCTGTTAATCTCGAAGCTGATAACAGCATGAAAGTGGCAAATAAACCACTTAAGATGAATTATTTCCCTGCAGCTTATCAAGTAGAAAACAATGGACATACTGTGCAAGTCAGTGTTACACAAGAAAATGCACCATTTATTACGCTCAACAATAAACCATTTTATTTAAAACAATTTCACTTTCACACACCAAGTGAACATACCTTTAAACGTCAACATTATCCTTTAGAAATTCATTTTGTCCATCAAAGTGAAGATAAAGCATTAGCGGTTGTTGCCGTAATGGTCAATGAAGGTGAAGCTAATCCAGCATTAGCGCCAGTCGTTGAGAAAAAACTTACCGTTGGACAAAAAGAAAAATTGACTCAACAGATTGATATTAAAGCGCTAATGCCAAAAGAGATGGCACGCTTCCGCTTAAATGGATCTCTCACTACTCCACCTTGTAGTGAAAACGTGGCTTGGACCATTTTTAAATCACCAATTCAAGCAAGCAAGGCACAAATTGCTGCGATAGAAGAAATGGAAGGGAAAAACAACCGCCCAACGCAACCATTAAATCAGCGTGATGTGGAAGTTGAACAATAAATAAAAAATGCGTGGATAGTTTCCACGCATTTTTTATTCAGATTAGAAAGATTAAAGGTGAATGTTGCCATCATAGATATGAGTCGCATCGCCAGTCATATAAAGCGGTGAGCCTACGCCTTCCCATTCAATAAGCAAGCTACCACCAGGTAGATCAACTTGCACTTTGTTATCCAGTAAACCTTGCATCATCCCAACAGCTGCCGCTGCGCACGCCCCACTGCCACAAGCTTGCGTTTCACCAGCACCACGCTCATATACACGCAACTTAATGTGGTTACGATTGACGACTTCCATAAATCCAGCGTTTACCCTTTCAGGAAAACGTTCGTGGCTTTCTAAGAGTGGACCTAACTCTGCTACATTGGCCGTTTCAATATTATCCACTTGAACAACGCAATGTGGATTGCCCATTGATACTGCACCACAAAGCACCGTTTGAACATCGGTACGTAAAATATAGTTTTTTTCAAATTTGTTGGCTGTAAAAGGAATTTTATTCGGTTCCCAAATTGGTTCACCCATATTGACGCGAATTTGCCCATCTTCTTTTACCGTTAAAACCATTTTTCCTTTTTGTGTGCTTACTGCAATATCCTTTTTATTGGTCAGCCCTTTTAAAGTCACAAAACGCGCAAAACATCTTGCCCCGTTTCCACATTGCGATACTTCACTGCCATCTGCATTAAATATACGGTAATGGAAATCTAAATCTGGATCATAAGGAGGCTCAACAATTAAAAGCTGATCAAAACCAATGCCACGATGACGATCGGCTAAGCGTTTAATGGTTTCAGGGGTAAAATAGGCATTTTGTGTCACAGCATCAACAACGACAAAGTCATTGCCAAGGCCATGCATTTTGGAAAACTGCATGCTTCCTTCCTTGATTTGAAAATTTTTTGGCATTATAGAGAGCAATAAGCCGAATGGCAAATAGCCAGAATAGACAAAGTGCAGTCAAAAAACACTTTATTTTCTCTCCGCACTTTCATCATTACATCCAAGCGTTATTACGAATGATCCCTACTGCAATCCCTTCAATTTCAAAATGAGGTTGTTCTTCAAGATT
>CAKQTN010000095.1:0-5123 GCA_934276625.1 uncultured Haemophilus sp. | reverse complement strand
GTTAATACCATCACCATATTATGTTCATCCGCTGCATCAATGACTTCTTGATCGCGCATTGAACCACCTGGATGGATGACACATTGAATCCCTACTTTCGCCGCCGCATCAATACCGTCACGGAATGGGAAAAACGCATCAGATGCCATTACACAACCGGCTACGGTTAAACCTTCATCCTGAGCCTTAATGCCCGCAATCTTCGCAGAATATACGCGGCTCATTTGGCCAGCACCGATGCCGATAGTTTGATTATCTTTAGCATAAACAATGGCATTAGATTTCACAAATTTTGCTACTTTCCAGCAGAACAGTAAGTCTTTTAGTTCTTGTTCAGTTGGCTGACGTTTACTTACCACTTTTAAGTCATCCACGCCAACCATGCCTAAATCCGCATCTTGTACTAATAAACCGCCGTTTACACGTTTGAAATCTAAACGCTCGGAACGAGAAGTCCATTCACCACATTCAAGCAAACGAACATTTTTCTTACGTTTCACCACTTCTTGTGCTTCAGCAGAAACTTTCGGTGCAATAATCACTTCAACGAATTGACGCTCCACAATTTCATTCGCGGTTTTTTCGTCTAATTCACGGTTGAACGCAATAATGCCGCCAAATGCAGAAGTTGGATCGGTTTGGTAAGCTCGATTATAGGCGTCTAAAATATCTTTACCTAAAGCCACACCGCATGGATTAGCGTGTTTCACAATCACACAAGCTGGCTCATCAAATTCTTTCACGCATTCAAGTGCTGCATCGGTGTCTGCAATATTATTGTAAGACAAGGCTTTACCTTGGAGTTGATGAGCCGTAGCGACGCTCGCTTCTTTCACATTCAAATCAACATAGAAAGCTGCATTTTGATGGGCATTTTCGCCGTAACGCATGGTTTGTTTACGCACGAAGTTAAGGTTTAAAGTCCGTGGGAATTGACCGCACTTCGCATTCGCATCTTCTTCCTCTGCCACATGATACGGTTTCACCATTTGTCCAAAATAGTTGGCAATCATAGAATCATATTGAGCGGTATGTTCAAATGCTTTAATCGCAAGGTCAAAACGAGTTTCAAGCGTTAGGCTGTTATGGTGTTTATCCATTTCAGCAAGAATGGCGTTAAAATCATGATTATTCACCACGATCGCCACATCTTTATGGTTTTTCGCGGCAGAACGCACCATTGTTGGGCCACCGATATCGATATTTTCTACCGCATCAGCCAAAGTGCAATCCGGTTTAGCCACGGTGGCGGCAAATGGATATAAATTCACGACGACCATATCAATGCCTTCAATGCCATGTTGCTGCATGATAGCGTCATCTGTACCACGACGACCAAGAATACCGCCATGTACTTTTGGATGTAAGGTTTTCACACGACCGTCCATCATTTCTGGGAATCCCGTATAATCAGACACTTCTGTCACCGGTAAACCATGTTGCTCCAATAATTTTGCGGTACCGCCTGTGGAAAGTAGTTTTACACCACGCTGTACTAAGCCTTGAGCAAATTCTACGATACCGGTTTTATCAGAAACACTCAGTAAAGCCTGACGAATTGGACGATCTGTCATTACATTTTCCTTTCATTAAATGGTTAAAAATAAGCGGGGGGAATTATAGCGCAAACGTTTGCGTTTATGTAGAAAAAATTTTTCTGGTAAGCGCACTTAAAAGTGCGGTGATTTATTTAAACGATTTTAAAAATAAAAAAGCCCGCGAAATGCGGGCAACAAATTAATAAGATAATTAATTAACGTTTGCGGTTGTCTAGAGAAAATGCGCCAGCACCCGCAAACACAAAATAGAAGAACACGAGAGAGTAAAGTAAAGCAAGTTCACCACCATTCGCGATTGGAAAGAATAGATTTCCTTTACCTGCAGCGTGCATAAAGAAATACGCATAAGCCATTTGACCTGAAAGGATAAATGCCGCTGGGCGAACAAATAAACCTAAAATTAATAGGATTGAACCGACAATCTCAATGACCCCACCGACAATCATCAGTGGATCGCCCACTGCGCCGTTACCGCCCGTCATCGAAATTGGGAATTCCCAGAATTTCGCTGTACCGTGCAAGATAAACATATAGGCGGCGATGATACGTAATAAAGCTAAAACATACGGAGAGTATTTTTCTAAGTTTTTCATAAAGTTTTCCTAATAAAAAGTGATTTGAGAACGGGGTGTATATTAATGATTAACTTAAAGCTAAACAATACCTCAAATAGAAAATGACTTTTTACTATTAGGAAATAATTTTATGCTTTACTGATTTTCTCAATCCATTGTAAAAACTCAATAGGCGGCATAAATCCGTTCACACGACTCCCCTCTATTTCTTTTCCATCTTGGTTAAAGAACAAAATAGTCGGTAAACCTAACACTTTATATTTTGTCATCAAAGCGCGGTTTTCTTCGGAATTTTTTGTCATATCAATCTGAAGGAGCAGCATGTCACCAAAGGCTTTTTGTACACTTGGATCACTAAATGTTTCTTTTTCAAACTCTTTACAAGCCACACACCAATCTGCATAAAGATCGAGCATTACAAGCGATTTGTTATTTTCTGACAGTGCTTGTTGCAATTCAGCTTCGCTTTTCACTTTCTTAAATTCAACATGAGAAACCGCTTTATTTTCGACCGCACTTGGTGCTTGGCTTTCGCCCCAAACCCAAGTTTGAAGCGGTTTAACACTAATCATTGCAGCCACTAAAAAGAAAATTCGGAATACCCAACCGGTGCCATTTTTTGGCATTTGGAAAGCAAACCAAATGAAAAATGCAGTACCCAGCATCGCCCATAATCTTGGTGTCCATTCATCCGGCAAAATACGAGAAATTAAGAATACCGGTAACGCGAGCATCACAAAGCCAAAGAGCTTTTTGACGGTTTCCATCCACATGCCTGATTTAGGCAGGATTTTATTCCCAAATAAAGTGATTAAAATCAGCGGTACGCCCATGCCCAACGCAAGCAAATAAAGCGTGATCGCGCCAGTAAATAAATCCCCACTCTGCGCCACATAAAGCAATGCGCCAGAAAGCGGTGCTGACGTACAAGGCGAAGCCACAAGCCCTGCAATCATCCCCATTAAGAACACGCCACCAAAGGCTCCAGCTTTTTGCTGTTGGCTAAGTAAAGACAGTTTTGTTTGTAAGGAGCTTGGAAGCTGTAAAGTGAATACACCGAACATCGACAACGCTAACAAGACAAAGATGATTGATAAGCCAATCATCACGTAAGGATGTTGTAACGCCACTTGGAATGGCAAACCAATTGCAGCGACAATTAAGCCTAATAAGGTATAAGTCAGCGCCATTCCCTGCACATACACAAAACTTAATGCGAAAGCGCGCCACATATTAGGGCGTTGATTTTGACCAATCACTATCGCTGAAAGCAACGGCAGCATTGGCAACACACAAGGGGTAAAAGCCAAACCTAAGCCCAATAAGAAAAAGCCCAATACGGCATATTTGCTATTAAATAAGCTTTCCGCTAAACGATCTTGCTCAGCTTTAGGTTGTGCTGAAAGTGCGGTCGATTTTTCCGATGTTTTTTCAGTATTAGCAAGCTGTGCGATAGGTAAATCGGCTACTTTGATTTCTTTCACTTCAGGCGGATAACAAAAGCCCGATGTACAACCTTGGTAAGCAATTTCAACCACATCTTCGGCTTTTAATGGCGGGTGACTTGCTTTAAAAATAGCTTGCACAGGCTTTTTGAAAATCTTCATCAAGCCAAAATAAGGATCGTTATAATCTTCAGGTGAAATAGAAAATGTCGGCACATCAAATGATGAGGTTTCCTCTTGGTTGAGCTTCACGGAAATTTTCTCTTGATAGAGATAATAGCCTTCTGCAATAGACCAATTGACGATCACATTTTCTTGATTCTCGCTTTTCGCAGCTGAAAATTGAAAAGCTTCATCCACAGGTAAGAAAGCCGGTTTCTTATCAAAAAGACCGGCTTGAGTGGAAAGTGCGGTAAAAATAAAAAATAAAAAAAGAAGAATTCGCTTCATCATAAAGTTCCAACTATTGTTCCTACTAAAATTTTAGCATAGATCAAAAGAATGTTAATAATTTATGACTTAGATCATAAAATTAAATGTAATTTAAACAATGACCGCACTTTTCTGTTGTTACAGCAATGTTACAATTATAGAATATGCCCATAACAAAGAATAACAAGGAGCAACGAATGGCTACCCCAAAAATTCTCATCGTGGAAGATGAAGCGGTAACCCGTAATACGTTAAAAGGAATTTTTGAAGCTGAGGGCTATGAGGTATTACAAGCACAAGATGGTGCCGAAATGTATCGTCAGTTAAGCTCAGAAACGGTTAATCTCATCGTATTAGATATCAACTTACCCGGTAAAAATGGTTTATTACTGGGCCGTGAATTACGTGAAAAAACACCTATCCCTCTGATTTTTCTCACGGGGAGAGATAATGAAGTCGATAAAATTTTAGGTTTAGAAATCGGAGCCGATGATTATCTCACTAAGCCATTTAACCCAAGAGAACTCACCATTCGTGCAAGAAATTTATTGCATCGCACCATGACATTAAATGGCAAAGAGGCCCATTTACAACGTGAGAACTATCGTTTTAATGGTTGGACACTGGATTTAAATAGTCATAATTTAATCACACCTGAAGGCGTTGAATTTAAACTGCCTCGTAGTGAATTTCGTGCCATGTTGCATTTCTGCGAAAACCCTGGCAAATTGCAAACTCGTGAAGAATTATTGCTAAAAATGACGGGACGTGAATTAAAACCACAAGATCGTACCGTGGATGTCACAATTCGCCGCATTCGAAAACATTTTGAAGATCATCCTAATACCCCAGAAATCATTGCTACCGTGCATGGTGAAGGCTATCGTTTCTGTGGTGAATTAGAAGAATAATCGATCATCTAGTAATAAAAGGCTGAGTCAAATCAGCCTTTTGTTTTTTGCTATCCACGACGAGATTCGGTAAAATCAACGCCAATTTACGATTAATAAACAACGGATAACAATGACCAAGAAGAAAGTCAAAGTCGGCTCCAACACCATTGCGTTAAATAAACGAGCTCGACACGAATATTTTATTGAAGATGAAATTGA
>CAKQTN010000094.1:0-5128 GCA_934276625.1 uncultured Haemophilus sp. | reverse complement strand
GCCTTTAATATTAAAGACATGCACCCTGTAGAATTCATGGGCGGTCGCAAACTTCCAACTAAATATAACAAAACACCAGGTATTATTGAGCACAAAGTGAGTATTCACTATGGTGACAGCGATGACGATATCCTCGCAGCAAAAGAAGCGGGTATTCGTGGTATTCGTTTAATGCGTGCTGCTAACTCCACTTATCAACCAATGCCAACCCTTGGTGGCTACGGTGAAGAAGTATTGATTAACTCAAACTACTAATCTTCCTAAAAAGTGCGGTTATTTTGACCGCACTTTTCTTATCTGATTAACCATCTTAATTTTTAAAAAGTTTCTAGGAATATGCTAAAATTTTTGCGTTTCTAGGAGCCTATTTATGTCAGAACTCACGTCTAATCAATATTTAATTATCATTGCCGTGCTGGTTTTTATCAGTATTGTGATGCTTTTTCTATTAAGCCGTAGCAAACGAGATACGCAAGAATTACAACAAGATCTCAATAAAACCATCGACGATTACAATCAATTGGCTGAGCGTTTTGATTCCTTAAGTGTGGTCAAAAATCAATTAGAACAACAAGCCGTTAAAGCACAAACTCATGCGGAAGGATTGCAAACTCGCCTTAATGAACGTGATGAAAAAATCCAATATTTAGAAAAAGAATTGGATGAAGAACAGCTCCGACACGATCAAATTGGCGGGCAAATCACCGCATTAAAAGAACGATTTGGGATCGCTTCTGCACAAGCTGAAAGCTTGCAAGGTCAATTACAACAAGCGCAAGAAAATGTACTTAGAAAAGAACAAGAGCAGCAAAAAACGCAGGAAAAATTGACCGCACTTTCACAAGAATTAACGGAGCTCAAAACCACCCTTTCCGAAAAAGAAAAACATTTTGCTGAACAGCAACAGCATATTGAGCAATCCAAACAACAGCTAGGCGTGGAATTCCAAAATCTGGCCAACCGCATTTTGGAAGAAAAAAGCCAATCCTTTAATCAAACCAATCAAACCGCATTGGAAACCTTGTTGAAGCCTTTCCGTGAGCAAATTGAAGGTTTCCAAAAACGAGTCAATGAAATCCATTCAGAATCGGTGAAAGGCAATGCAGGCTTAGAAGCGGAAATCAAAAAGGTGTTGGAAATTGGCTTAAATATGTCGCAAGAAGCCAATAATTTAACTTCAGCTTTAAAAGGTGAAAAGAAAACCTTAGGAAATTGGGGAGAAGTACAACTTGAACGCGCGCTTCAACTGGCAGGCTTGATTGAAAACGTGCATTACAGTGCGCAGGCTCATTTTAAAGATGAACAAGGCGGTCGAAACTATCCTGATTTTGTACTGAATCTACCCGATGAGAAAAACATCATCATTGATAGCAAAATGTCGTTAAATGCTTACGAAAGTGCGGTCAATTCTGAGGATGAATTCGAACGTGAGTGCTTACTAAGGGAGCATATTAAAGCCCTGAAAAATCACATTGATGACTTGCACCGCAAGGATTACAGCAATTTGATTGGCATGCGCAGTCCTAATTTTGTCTTGATGTTCATTGCCGTAGAACCCGCTTATATTGAAGCCTTAAAATTAGACCCAAGCCTGTTTAATTATGGTTATGAGAAAAATGTGATTATGGTTTCACATACCACCCTTATGCCAATTTTACGTACGGTCGCGAATTTATGGCGTATTGAACGAGGCAATGCCGAAGCCAAAGAAATCGCAGAAAAAGCAGGTGAAATTTACAACCAGATTTGCTTGGTGGCCGAACGCTTGAACAAACTAGGCAACACGCTTTCCACTGTGAGCAATCAATACAACAGCACCGTCACCGCCCTTGTGGGGCAACAAGGTTTAGTGGGGAAAGTGGAACGCTTTAAAGACTTGTCAGCGAAAGCTAACAAGAGCATGCCAAACGTTGAATTGCTCAATAATGACGTGGATTTAACGCGCCTATCCCTTATCACTACCGAGAATGAGGTAAAATAAAAAACATCGGTTGAATTTTTCTTTAAAAGCGGCTATTTTCTTGCCGCTTTTTTATTTGAATTTTTATTTATGAGGAATTTTATGGCAACGGAACAAAAAGAAATCTCGGATCCATGTGCAAAATATAATGAACAGACTAGCTTTCTAAGCAAAACGATTTTTGCAAGTCGTTGGTTACAAGTGCCTATTTACTTAGGTTTAATTGTCGTGCAAGGCATCTATGCCTACAAGTTTATGAAAAACTTGTGGTATCTCATCACCAATGTTAATGAAATGGATGCAGACACCATTATGCTCGCCGTACTCAATCTCATTGATGTAGTGATGATTGCGAACTTATTGGTGATGGTGACATTAGGCGGTTATGAGATTTTCGTCTCAAAACTACGCACGAAAAATCATCCGGATCAACCTGAATGGATGAGCCATGTGAATGCGACCGTGCTGAAAGTTAAACTTTCTATGTCAATTATCAGCATTTCGTCTATTCACTTATTGCAAACCTTTGTGAATGCCTCAAAAATTCCTGAAAAAACGATTATGTGGGAAGTGATTATTCATTTTGCTTTCTTGATTTCAGCGATTGCGATGGCTTATACCGACAAAATCCTCTACAGTACAAGCCACAAAAACCATTAATACACAAAGTGCGGTCAAATTGACCGCACTTTTATTTTCTAGAACTCATCTTGGTGTTTAAATTTCAATAAATCTCGACGTTCTTTTTTGTTTGGACGACGATCAGGATGTGGCATCGAAAGTGCATTATTTTTTCTTGCCCATGCCATTTCTTCGCGTTTTTTCACACTCTGTACCGTTTCTTGGTAAAGCAATTGTGCTTCAGGGGCGCCACGGCGTTGGTCACTCAATGCAATCACTTCAATTTCTTTTTCGTCGCTGCCTTGGCGTAACTTAATCATAGCACCGATTTCTACATTTTTACTCACTTTAGCTCGTTGACCGTTGTAATGGACTTTGCCCCCTTCAATCATCGCTTTCGCAATGCTACGGGTTTTATAAAAACGCGCCGCCCAAAGCCATTTATCTAATCGTACTTCGTTATTTTCAGCCATAACTCTTCCTATTTCTCTCACTTTGCGTATGATGAGCCAATAACAAGATAATAGGGCTAATATTATGAAAAAACAACTTCCACACATTCTCTCCCTTTCTACCGTGGCAAAATCCCGCTTGTTTGAAATTCAAGCCGTCGATCTCAAATTCTCTAATGGCATTGACCGCACTTACGAACGTTTCCGCCCTTTTAATCGCGATTCTGTCATGGTGATTGCAATTGATGGAGAGGATCTTCTCCTGGTTCGCGAATATGCTGTTGGAACGGAACAATATGAACTAGGTTTTGTAAAAGGTGGAATGGATACAGGAGAAACGCCCGAACAAAGTGCAAATCGTGAATTGCAGGAAGAAATTGCTTTTGGCGCAAAAAAATGGACGTTTTTACGCACCATGAAGATCAATCCACAAATCATGGGTCATAAAATGCACGTTTTACTAGGTGAAGATCTATACCCAAATCAACTGGAAGGGGATGAGCCCGAACCATTAGAAATCGTACGCTACCCTTTATCTCAACTTGATGCCCTGTTGGTGAGTGATGAATTTAATGAGGCAAGAAACTTAACCGCACTTTATATCTTACGAGATTATTTAAAAAAACGTAAATAAATCGAAGAAATTTAGATAAATTCTAATCACAAACGATTAACTTTAAATAAAACTTGAATAATTATTCTTTTTTTGAGAATGTATAGTCATTTTTCAAAAATAAATAGGAAAATTTATGTCTCATGATAATTTAAAAGAATTGACCTTCCGAGGAATGTTCCTTGGGGCGTTAATTACAGTGATCTTCACTGCATCTAACGTTTATTTAGGTCTTAAAGTGGGGATGACTTTCGCCTCCTCCATTCCAGCTGCCGTAATTTCAATGGCAATTTTAAAATTCTTCAAGGATTCCAGTATCTTAGAAAATAACATGGTACAAACCCAAGCTTCATCAGCAGGGACGTTATCTTCTGTTATTTTCGTGCTTCCAGGCCTATTAATGATGGGCTACTGGCAAGAATTCCCATTTTGGCAAACGGTGCTTATCTGTGCCTCTGGTGGTACTCTAGGCGTACTATTTACCATTCCATTACGTCGTGCAATGGTGGTAAACAGCGACTTACCTTACCCTGAAGGTGTGGCTGCGGCTGAAATCTTAAAAGCGGGTAACAATAGCGAAAGCGACAGCGGTGTAAAAGATATTGCTTACGGCGGTATTTTTGCAGGAACCGTTGCATTCTTCACCAATGCATTACGTGTCATGTCTGATAGCGCGAGCGCATGGTTCTCTAACGGTAAAGCGATTTTCCAATTACCAATGGGCTTCTCTCTTGCCTTAGTGGGAGCGGGTTACTTAATTGGTATCGTGGGCGGTCTGGCCATGTTATTCGGCACATTCCTTGCTTGGGGTGTCGCAGTACCTTATTTCACTGCAACAGGCGATATGCCAACCGATGCGTCAATCGTGAGCTATGCGATGACCGAATGGAAAACCAAAGTTCGCTTTATTGGTGTCGGGACTATCGGTATCGCAGCGATTTGGACATTATTAATCCTTCTCAAACCAATGATCGAAGGGATGATTCATTCTTTCCGTATGTTAAAAGGTTCCCAAGAGGAATCAGAACATCGTATTGATATCGACTTATCACCAAAAACCATCATTTACATTTTATTGGCGACAGTCGTGTTAATCGTGATTTCTTTATATCACTTCGTTGCCGCAGCGCCTATTTCTGCCGAGCTTGCCGTATTATTAGTGGTGGTTTGTACGCTACTTGCGGTGTTAATTGGTTTCTTCGTTGCAGCAGCATCGGGTTATATGGCTGGACTTGTGGGCTCATCTTCTAGCCCTATTTCTGGTATCGGGATTATTTCTGTTATCGTGATTTCACTTGTTTTAGTGACTATTGGTAAAAGCAGTGGTTTATTTGAAACAGCGGACGGTCAAAAATTCTTAACCGCATTGACCTTATTCACGGCATCTATCGTTTTAACCACCGCGACTATTTCAAACGATAACTTACAAGACTTAAAAACCGGTCTTCTAGTTGAAGCGACCCCTTGGAGACAACAGGTTGC
>CAKQTN010000093.1:0-5184 GCA_934276625.1 uncultured Haemophilus sp. | reverse complement strand
GATGAGCAAATCAGTGCGTTACAAGGCACGTTGGTGCTTTCTCGCATTATTCAGCAACAAAAACAAAAATTACCGACTAATTTAAATATTCAAGGGCTTTCAAAACAAATTGCGGATTTACGTGTACAAATCTTTGATATTACACAAAAACGTAATGAACTTTATGATATTGATGCTTACATCAGTAAAATAGAGCAGAATGAAAACAAATCGTTTACACCTGCAGAAAAAACACAATTAACCAATTTGCTCACTGAACGTCGTAAAGTTGCCTCTGATTTGATTAAATCATTGAATAATCAATTGAACTTAGCGATTTCCTTAGAGTTAACCCAACAGCAGATTACTCAAATCAGTGATCAAATTCAGTCTAAACTCGATCAACAAAGTTTCTGGGTAAAAAGTAATAACCCAATTAATCTTGATTGGTTCAAAAAGCTGCCAATGTCACTCAAGGCACAATTTGATGGCATTGGAAAGAAAATCGGCTTCCCGACAAATTTTGATAATTTGCCGTATTTACTCACTTATGTCTTTATTTTGTTTGTGATTGGTGGATTGATTTTCAAATTTAAAGAATCAATTAAACAACGTTTGAGCGTGATTAATGGCGAAATTAATACGCTTCGTTCTGATAGCCAATGGCATACGCCGCTTGCGTTATTTTATACGGCATTTTTATCGTTATCGGGCACACTCTGGTTCTTAGCCGCTTGCCAACTTTTAGGCTTTTTCTTTGTAAAAAATCCACAAGAGTTTTGGGAATGGTCGCTCAGTATGGCGGGCTATTGGTGGTTCTTTAGTTTTGTTTTAGCTATTCTTCGTCCGAATGGTATTTTAGTGCGCCATTTTGGTTTTGCTAAAGAGAGTGCAGCTAGCCTACAAGATGTTACGAAACGTATTATTGTTTCTGTTGTGTTATTACTGAATACGTCAATTTTCAGTAATGTCATGGATACAGGTTTAGCCAATGACGTCCTCGGCGAAATTAATACGATTGTTGCCTTGCTTTTCTGTATTGTGATTATTGCGCCACGTTTTGTTCGCACAGAAAAATCGTTGAATTCAAGCGTAACGGATCAGCGTGATAGAACGCTTTTAAAAATTATGCGCGTTTTATTGCAATTGGTCCCTGTTATTTTAATTGCACTAGTTGCTTTAGGCTATTATTACACCGCCTTAAATTTAATTACGCATATTATTAATACCTACATTGCATGGGTGGTGTGGTCGTTGGTGCGTCATACTATTTATCGTGGTATTACGGTTGCATCAAGACGTTTAGCTTATCGACGTTTACAAGAAAAACGTCAGCAAAAACAACAAGATTCAAGTGATACTTCAGCCTCTGATGATGTGGTCGTGATTACCGAACAAGAAGAGGGATTAGCCTTAAATGAAGTGCGTAGCCAGTTACTACGCTTTG
The DNA here is from genome assembly GCA_934276625.1 of uncultured Haemophilus sp. Lineage (GTDB taxonomy): Bacteria > Pseudomonadota > Gammaproteobacteria > Enterobacterales > Pasteurellaceae > Haemophilus_D. The sequence goes on along the minus strand of CAKQTN010000093.1, from coordinate 3,758 downwards.
CCGATCTCTTTATTTGGACCGCACTTTTTGCCATCTTCTATTATGTATGGTCAGATTTAGTGACCGTTGTAAGTTATTTGCGTGATATTACCTTGTGGCAACAAACTTCAACAACTGAAGCGGGCGTGGTGACAGAAACGATTTCACTCTTTAACTTGATTGTTGCATTAATCATTGTCGTGATTACCTATATTTTGGTGCGTAACATTCAGGGTATTTTAGAAGTATTAATCTTCTCTCGAGTGAAACTTTCACAAGGTACACCTTATACCATTACCACCTTATTAACCTACATCTTTGTTGCAGTTGGTGGAGCATGGGCATTCTCAACACTCGGGATGTCTTGGTCGAAATTACAATGGTTGTTTGCAGCCCTTTCCGTTGGTCTCGGTTTTGGTATGCAAGAAATTTTTGCAAACTTTGTTTCGGGTATCATTTTATTATTTGAACGTCCAATTCGTGTGGGCGATACCGTGACAATTAATGGCGTGACAGGTACGGTGGCGAAAATCCGTATTCGTGCGATTACCATGATTGATCCTGATCGAAAAGAAGTGATTGTGCCAAATAAGTCCTTTGTAACAGGTCAAGTGATCAACTGGGCATTATCTAATACCGTTACTCGTTTAGTGGTTTCCGTTGGTGTGGCGTATGGTTCAGATTTAGACTTAGTGAAACGCTTATTATTGCAAGCCGCGCATGAGCAACCAAGTGTCTTAAAAGATCCAGAACCAAGAGCATTATTCTTAACCTTTGGGGCAAGTACATTAGATCACGAATTACGTGTTTATGTAGGGCAAGTATCTGAGAGAAATGATACGCTTGATGCACTCAATCGCCGTGTGAATGAGTTATTTGCAGAAAATAATATTGATATTGCATTCAATCAATTAGATATCTTTATTAAAAATAAAGATACTGGCGAAGAAATTCCATTTATTGATGTGGCAAAATTGGCCAAAAATCATTAATTAAAGAGAGAAAATATGGCAGGGAATACTATCGGGCAACTTTTTCGTGTGACGACCTTTGGGGAGTCACATGGTATTGCATTAGGCTGTATCGTAGATGGCGTACCGCCGAATCTTGAATTATCGGAAGCCGATATTCAACCTGATTTAGATCGTCGTAAACCGGGTACATCACGTTACACCACGCCACGTCGCGAAGACGATGAGATACAGATTTTATCTGGGGTGTTTGAAGGTAAAACAACGGGTACCAGTATTGGAATGATCATTAAAAATGGTGATCAGCGTTCACAAGATTATGGTGATATCAAAGATCGTTTCCGTCCTGGACATGCGGATTTTACCTATCAACAAAAATACGGTATTCGTGATTATCGCGGTGGTGGTCGTTCTTCTGCACGAGAAACCGCCATGCGTGTTGCTGCGGGTGCGATTGCGAAGAAATATCTACGTGAGCAGTTTGGCATTGAAGTGCGTGGTTTTTTAAGCCAAATCGGCGAAGTAAAGATTGCACCACAGACTGTCGGCAAAATTGATTGGGATAAAGTGAATAGCAATCCATTTTTCTGTCCAGATGAAAGTGCGGTCGAAAAATTTGATGAATTAATCCGTGAATTGAAAAAAGAAGGCGATTCGATTGGGGCAAAGCTAACTGTGATTGCAGAGAATGTTCCTGTTGGTTTAGGTGAGCCCGTTTTTGATCGACTTGATGCAGATTTAGCCCATGCTTTAATGGGGATTAATGCCGTTAAAGGCGTAGAGATTGGCGACGGCTTTGCAGTGGTTGAACAGCGTGGCAGTCAACATCGTGATGAAATGACACCCAATGGTTTTGAAAGTAACCATGCTGGCGGTATTTTAGGGGGCATTAGCTCAGGACAGCCAATTATTGCAACGATTGCATTGAAACCGACATCCAGTATCACGATTCCAGGCCGTTCCATTAATTTAGCGGGAGAGTCTGTGGAAGTGGTGACAAAAGGCCGTCATGATCCTTGTGTGGGTATTCGAGCAGTACCCATTGCAGAGGCCATGGTTGCGATTGTGTTACTCGACCATTTATTGCGTTTTAAGGCGCAGTGTAAATAACTATTTTAAATTAAGCTTATTTTTCTTTTATTGAAGATAAGGTAATTCGTTTTAGGAAATCTTATGAATAAATCTTTAACAAAATTACTTTCAAGTGCGGTTGTTTTAGGGAGTGTTTTTTTCTCGTTACAAACAGCAGCCTCGCCACAAGATTGGCAACGAATTAAACGTCCAATTCCTGCAACAGATGGTAAAGCGAACCCAATTGGTAGCTATTCGAATGGTTGTATTATTGGGGCTGAACCTTTGCCTTATAAAGGTGAGGGGTACCAAGTCATTCGTATGAATAAAAACCGGTATTATGGTCATCCGGATATGATTGCCTATTTACAGCGTCTTGGACAAAAAGCGAAGTCAGCGGGCTTACCGACCATGTTAGTTGGGGATATTGCTATGCCAGGTGGAGGTCGCTTTTTAACGGGGCATGCAAGCCATCAAATGGGATTAGATGCGGATATTTGGTTGCGTATGGGTACCATGACAGACAGTGAAGCGTTAAATTCTGATGGAAAAGGCTTGCTTGTGGTGAATCGTCAAACACAACGTGTTGATGAAAATGTGTGGAATAACAATCATGCAACGCTAATTAAATTGGCTGCGCAAGATCCAAAAGTCACCCGTATTTTTGTGAACCCCGCAATTAAATTAAAACTTTGTCAAACTGCAGGAGATGATCGTACCTGGTTACATAAAATTCGCCCATGGTTTGGACATGATTCGCATTTCCACGTGCGTATTGCTTGTCCGAAAGATGCGGCTTATTGTGAAGATCAAGCACCGGTACCAGCAGGTGATGGATGTGGCGATGAGCTTTATTCTTGGTTTGAACCGGCAAAACCAGGTTCAGGCTCTTCTAAACCAAAAGTGACACCGCCAGAACCGTTCTTGTGCCAACAAGTGTTGAGTTCGCCAAATAGTAGCGAATGGTTAGAGTAGGAGTTAAATCATGGAGTTGGGGATTGATATATTAGCCATGCTTTTTGCAGCTGCCTTTATTGCCGCGTTTATTGATGCGATAGCGGGTGGCGGAGGCTTAATTACAATCCCTGCCTTATTAATGACAGGTATGCCACCAGCAATGGCATTAGGCACGAATAAATTACAAGCATTCGGCGGTGCGTTGTCGGCAAGTATTTACTTTTTGCGTAAAAGAGCGGTCAATTTATCGGAGTTTTCTTTCATCTTACTGGTGATTTTTATCGGCTCAGTGATTGGTACGTTACTCATTCAAAATTTAGATGCCTCATTAATTAAAAAAGGGCTTCCATTTCTCATTTTAGCGATCGGCTTGTACTTTTTATTTACGCCTAAATTGGGCGAAAGTGATCGCAAACAACGAATTTCTTACGGTGTTTTTGCGTTATGTTTTGGTTCATTACTGGGTTTTTATGATGGCTTTTTTGGACCAGGTGTAGGCTCATTAATGAACTTGGCTTGTGTGACGTTACTTGGATTTAACCTAACCAAAGCCACCGCACATGCGAAAGTGATGAATTTAACCTCAAATTTTGCTTCATTAATTTTCTTCTTTATTGGGGGGCATGTCATTTGGACTGTTGGTTTAGTGATGATGGCAGGAAGCCTGATAGGTGCAAATTTAGGTGCCAAAATGGTGATGGCCAAAGGTAAACAACTGATCAGACCGATGGTGGTGATTATGTCATTTATCATGACGATAAAAATGGCGTATGATCAAGG
>CAKQTN010000092.1:0-5184 GCA_934276625.1 uncultured Haemophilus sp. | reverse complement strand
TTTTAATTCAAGATGGCGTACATGAAGAAGATGTCATTGATTGGTTTGAATTTGTCATTGAAACTGAATAATTTAAATTTCGTTGTTTTTTTATTCTCTTTAAACTTTGTTTTTTGATTTAGGTCACAATTTGCAAGATTGGCAATTGTATTTCAATTGTGCTTACTTATAATACTTAATAAGTATTATATAGATGTATCATTCGTTGTATGCAAATGTCCTTATCACTTAAACAATCTGCTGAAAAACTTGGCATTTCGTTTTCCCATTATGATATTAATGGGCATTTGATTGATGCGTCGCCAACCAGTATTGATTATTTTATCGAGCAGTTGCAATTTCCGCCGAATATTGGACAAAATCAGCCGTTCCAAGATGTCATATGTGCCTTTGAAAACGAACCCATTCATGATGATTTAGTCGCGTTTTCTTCTCCCCCTGATGCTTCTTTGCGTTATCAATTGCTCGACGAGCAAAACCAAATTCAGCTTGAAAAAACCATTCCATATTCAACCGCACTTTCATTCATTGCCTGCTTTGCCTTTTATCTATCATCGTTTAATGCTTTTTGCCGCTCAACAAACGAGAAAATACTATCGGTTGTAAATAATCAAGCTTGCAAAGCATAAAGGAGTATGTCATGACGAAATTAGTCGCTCAATCAGTAATTAATTCATTTTTTGATGGCAAACATGCCGATCCTTTTGCTGTATTAGGCATGCATGAAACTCACAATGGTATTGAGATTCGTGCTTTATTACCCGATGCAGATAAAGTCGAAGTGATTGATAAAGAAAGTCAATCCATCGTTGTTGAACTAGAAAAACTGGATGACCGCGGATTTTTTGGTGCTATTGTGCCAGAGATTCACCATTTCTTTACCTACCAATTAAAAGTGTATTGGGGCGTAGAAGCCCAAATTATTGAAGATCCGTACCGTTTTCATCCGATGATTAATGACTTGGATCAATGGCTATTGGCGGAAGGTTCGTTATTGCGTCCTTATGAAGTATTAGGTGCACATTTTACTGAATGTGACAGTGTACCGGGCGTAAATTTCCGTGTATGGGCGCCAAATGCTAAGCGCGTTTCGTTGGTCGGTGATTTTAACTATTGGGACGGTCGCCGTCATCCAATGCGTTTCCATCCAGCAAGTGGTGTGTGGGAATTATTCTTACCAAAAGCTAGCCTTGGTCAACGCTATAAATTTGAATTAATTGATTGCTATGGCAACCTTCGTTTAAAAGCCGACCCTTATGCATTTAGCTCTGAATTACGTCCGGATACCGCATCAGAAATCAGCATGTTGCCTGATGTAGTAGAAATGACAGAGGAACGCCGTAAGGCGAACCAACGTAACCAACCAATTTCCATTTATGAAGTACATTTGGGATCATGGCGCCGTAATTTAGAAAATAATTTCTGGCTAGATTACGACCAAATTGCCGATGAGCTTATCCCTTATGTAAAACATATGGGCTTTACCCATATTGAGTTTTTACCGATTTCTGAATTCCCATTTGATGGTTCTTGGGGCTATCAACCGATCGGTTTGTATTCTCCAACTAGCCGTTTTGGTACACCAGAAGGCTTTAAACGCTTAGTCGAAAAAGCACACAAAGCCGGTATTAATGTGATTTTAGACTGGGTACCAGGACATTTCCCAAGTGACACTCATGGTTTAGTAGCCTTTGATGGTACTGCCTTATATGAGCATGCTGACCCTCGTGAAGGCTATCACCAAGATTGGAATACTTTAATTTATAACTATGGCCGTAATGAAGTGAAAAATTTCTTATCCAGTAATGCATTGTATTGGTTAGAACGCTTTGGTGTGGACGGTATTCGTGTGGATGCGGTAGCGTCAATGATTTATCGCGATTACAGCCGTGCTGAAGGGGAATGGATCCCAAATCAATATGGCGGCCGTGAAAACTTAGAAGCTATTGAATTCTTAAAACATACCAACTGGAAAATCCATTCTGAAATGACCGGTGCTATTTCCATTGCGGAAGAATCCACTTCTTTCGGTGGCGTAACCCATCCGACAGAAAACGGTGGTCTTGGATTTAATTTCAAATGGAATATGGGCTGGATGAATGACACCCTAAGTTATATGAAACTCGATCCCGTTTATCGTCGTTATCATCACGACAAAATGACCTTCGGGATGATTTATCAATACAGCGAAAACTTTGTATTGCCACTTTCTCACGATGAAGTTGTACACGGCAAATGTTCGTTACTCGGCAAAATGCCGGGCGATGCATGGCAAAAATTTGCTAACTTGCGTGCTTACTACGGTTATATGTGGGGCTATCCAGGCAAGAAATTGTTATTCATGGGTAATGAATTTGCTCAAGGTCGTGAATGGAATTATGAAGAAAGTTTGGATTGGTTCTTACTTGACGAAAATCATGGCGGTCCATGGCATAAAGGGGTATTGCAATTAGTTAAAGATTTGAACGGCGTTTATCAAAACAATGCACCGCTCTTTGAATTAGACGGCGAACCTGAGGGCTTTAATTGGTTAGTAGTAGATGATGCGGAAAATTCGGTCTTTGCTTTTGAACGTAAAAGCAGTAATGGCGAACGCATTATCGTGATCAGTAACTTCACTCCGGTGCCACGCGAAGGTTATCGTATCGGTGTGAATGCCTCGGGTAAATACGAAGAAATTTTGAATACTGACTCAATGTATTATCAAGGTTCAAACGTAGGTAATTTCGGCTTGGTAGAAAGCGAAGCGATCGCAAGTCACGGACGTGACAATTCGATTAGCGTGACCATTCCGCCACTCGCAACAATCTATTTAAAATATAAAGCATAACAATAGCGAAGAACACGATGTTTAGTATTTATAACAATGGTAAACCTTCCCCAATGGGATATTCGCAAACGCTGGAAAACGGCCTAAAAATTTCGAATTTTGCGCTGTTTTCTAGTGCGGCGGATGCTATTGAACTTTGCTTGTTCCGTGATGGCAAAGAAAGCCGTTTTGCCATGAGCAGAACCGATGATATTTGGCATGTGGCAATCGAGGGCGTTGAGCTGAATGATGAGTATGCGTTCAGAATCACAGGCAAAAATGACCGCACTTTAGCTAATCCGCAAAAGTTAATGCTTGATCCTTATGCCAAAGCAGTAAGCCATAAACCAGATTTAAGTTCATCAGAAGCCCGTTCGATTTTTTTATTAAATGATGAACGAGATAATGCAACAGTTGCACCTAAAGGTCGCATTGTGGATGAACATTTTGATTGGTCAGGGGATTGTAAGTCGTCTATCCCTTGGGTTCAAACGATTATATATGAACTAAATGTTAAAGGATTTAGCCAATTAAATTCCCGTATTCCAGAAAATATTCGAGGCACTTATGCGGCGTTAGCTCACCCTGAAAATATTGCGTATTTTAAATCATTGGGTATTACCAGCCTTGAATTGCTTCCAGTGAACTTCTTCATTGATGAACCGCATTTGCAAGAAAAAGGATTACGTAATTATTGGGGCTACAATCCACTAGCCATGTTTGCTTTAGAACCGAGTTACGCAGCTGATCAAAAACACCCGTTGAACGAGTTTAAGAGCATGGTGAAAGCCTTGCATCAAGCGGGCATTGAAGTGATTTTAGATGTCGTATTTAACCATACGGCTGAATCGGAAAAAACATTTCCGACATTTTGTCAGCGTGGTATTGATGATAAAACCTATTACTGGCAAAACGAGCATGGTGATTACATTAACTGGACGGGTTGCGGCAATATGCTCAATCTTGCCAATGACGTCACTCGCAAATGGGTATTAGATTGCTTACGTTACTGGGTAACAGAATGCCATGTGGATGGTTTCCGTTTTGATTTAGCCACGGTACTTGGTCGTGAAACACCTGATTTCAATCCAAATGCAAAATTGTTTGCGGAAATGGAACAGGATGAGGTTCTACAAAAAATTAAATTAATCGCAGAGCCTTGGGATATAGGCCATTACGGTTACCAAGTTGGTTATTTCCCAGCCTATTTTTCTCAATGGAATGATCGTTTCCGTGATGATATGTGTCGTTTTTGGTTATGGCAAAGTGGTGAAGTGGGGGCTTTTGCAGAACGTTTTGCTGGCTCTAGCGATATTTTTAAACGAGAAGGACGCTTATCGCATGGTAGCTTGAACTTTATTACTGCTCATGATGGTTTTACGTTACGAGATTTAGTGAGCTATAACCATAAACACAATGATGCTAACGGTGAAGAGAACCGTGACGGACGCAATGAAAACTATAGCTACAATCATGGAATTGAAGGTTCTCAACTGGATTTAGCTGATGAATGGCAAAGTGCGGTCGAAAATAACCGTGTTTTATCAGAAAAAGGATTGTTAGGTTCTTTATTACTGGCAAATGGTGTACCCATGCTGCTTGCTGGGGATGAGTTCGGCAACAGCCAATATGGCAATAATAATGCCTATTGCCAAGACAACGAAATTACGTGGTTAAAATGGGAGAATTTTAACCAAACCTTATTTGACTTTACTAAGCAAACCATTGCATTACGAAAAAAAATTCAAAGTTTGCAACAGGAGGCTTGGTGGTCGGATGAAAATGTCGAGTGGTTGAATACTGGGGGAAACCCGATGACCCTAGACGATTGGCATAATCGGGAAAGCAAAGCCCTACAAGTTATGTTGGACGGCAAATATCTTTTCTTAATTAATGCAAAAACTGAACCGCAATCTTTTTATTTGCCAAAGGGTAAATGGAAAAAGATTGCCGAAACTGAAAATAGCGTGATTCAACAATGTGATGTGAGCGGTATAGCATTTGAAGTGTTGGAACATATGGATGATGAAAACGATGGAGTTTGTTATGAAAAGTGATCTTAATAAATATGAATTAGTTAAAGATACTTTAGTGCTTATTTTGGCTGGTGGTCGTGGTTCCCGTTTACATGAATTAACCGATAAACGTGCTAAACCTGCGTTATATTTTGGTGGTAATCGTCGCATTATTGATTTTGCGCTTTCCAACTGTATTAACTCAGGCCTGAATCGTATCGGTGTTGTAACCCAGTATGCCGCTCACTCTTTATTACGCCATTTACAAACAGGTTGGTCATTCTTACCGCAAGAGCGTGGTGAATTCGTTGATATGTTACCTGCCCGTCAACAAATTGATGATTCTACGTGGTACCGTGG
>CAKQTN010000091.1:0-5247 GCA_934276625.1 uncultured Haemophilus sp. | reverse complement strand
GTATTGCAGCATAAAACACAATCGTTAAGAAAAAGTAAAAAATAGTACCTGAATTATGTACCAAGAAACCTTGGCTTAAGCCATAAATCATCACTGATAAAATATGGGCAACGCCTAAAGTGGAAATCAGCTTAACCTCATCATTCGTGGTGCTCAGCTTTTTCATAAAGGCACAGAGAGGAATAAATAAAACAGCAAGCAAGGCAAGCAACCCAATAATTCCGCGCTTTGAGAGGTCATCTAAATATTGGTTATGGGCATGAGTAAATTTTCCAATATTGCCAGTGACAATTTTTTCTTTTGTCTCTTGCTTACGTTTTTCTGTTGCACCTTGAATTCCCCAACCAAACAAAGGTTTTTCTTTTGTCATTTCAAGTGCACTTTTCCACATTTCAAAACGAGCGCCTAGAGAGGTGTTACCATTATTTTTGTCTAGATAAAGTTGGATATCTTTTTGAGCAACATTAATTCGCTCCATAATGCGGTTATTTGGCATTTGGCTAATTCCAATGCTCGCGACCACAATAATTCCAAAGAAAGTCAGAAAAAAACGTTTTGAAAGAGAATGGCGATAAATATAAAGGATAACAATAAGTAAGACGGGTAATGCAATCCATCCACCTCGAGCGGTAGAAAGCAAACTTCCTACGATGCCACATAAACCACCAATAACACTAAGAGTGGTTAACTTTATGTCTTTTTTCTGATGGGCATAGAGGGCAATTATTAGGCTAAAAATACCTAATGACATAGAAATATCGCCCCCTTGAATATGCATAATTCGAGGATTTTGCTCAGGGCGTAGATTCAAGATAAATTTATCATAAAGTGCTACGCAAAGGGAAATAATACTACCAAGCGGAATAGAGTAACTCAAAACGCAAGTTTTGATAGGATATTTTAATAATAAAAGTAAAACAGGCACAAAGAAAACGACGCGGCTTGCAGTATCAAGATCGCGCATTTTCCCCCCGTTAATGCAGAGGGAAAGTACAAATGTAAGAAAATAAAAAAGGTAGCTATAAATTAACCATTTATCAACTTTCGATAAGTTTAAAAGTGGTTTCTTGATTAAAGCATAAACGCCATAACCTAAACCGATTAACATCAGTAGAGCAGGCGCAGCATTATATCCACCTTTGACAATAAATATCGAAAGAAAGAACAGCGTTACAGCAAAATTTATTGTAGTAGGTAACCAATTTTGTTTTGTTATTTGCATAGATAATGGCCGATGTTTAGATTATGTAAAATAAAAAACCGCACTAACAAAGTGCGGTCTCATTTTAGTCTATTTTTATGGATTATAAAACATCAACGCAGTTTAAGTCTTCGAAAGATTGCTCTAAGCGTTTAGACATTGATTCTTCCATTTTACGTAACCAAACACGTGGGTCGTAGTATTTTTTGTTTGGTGCATCAGGACCTTCAGGGTTACCTAATTGACCTTGAAGATAAGCTTCATTTGCTTTATAGAAGTTTAAGATACCATTCCATGCAGCCCATTGAGTATCAGTATCGATATTCATTTTGATTGCACCATAGCTAATTGCTTCACGGATTTCTTCGCGGCTAGAACCTGAACCACCGTGGAATACGAAGTTGATTGGTTTAGCAGGAAGATTGCGTTCTTTTGCCACGAATTCTTGTGACGCACCTAAAATAGATGGTTTTAATTTTACGTTACCTGGTTTATAAACACCGTGTACGTTACCGAATGCTGCTGCAACGGTAAAGTTAGGGCTTACAGGGTTTAATTGATCGTAAACATAAAGCACATCAGATGGTTGGGTATATAAACGAGATTCATCTACATCTGAGTTATCCACGCCATCTTCTTCACCACCGGTGATACCGATTTCGATTTCAAGGGTCATGCCTAATTTATCCATACGAGCAAGGTATTCACGGCAGATTGCCATGTTTTCTTCCATAGGCTCTTCAGATAAGTCAAGCATGTGAGAAGAGAATAATGGACGACCAGTTTCTGCAAAGTGTTTTTCACCCGCTTCAAGTAAGCCATCAATCCATGGAAGTAATTTTTTCGCTGCGTGGTCAGTATGAAGAATAACTGGCACACCGTATTCTTTGGCTAAAGTATGAACATGTTTCGCACCTGCGATCGCACCTAAAACGTCTGGACGTGCACCGCTTGTTGGTTTGATACCTTTACCCGCGTAGAAAGCTGCACCACCGTTTGAGAATTGGATAATTACAGGTGCTTTCACACGAGCAGCGGTTTCCAATACTGCGTTTACGGAGTCTGAACCCACGCAGTTTACTGCAGGGATCGCGAAGTTGTTTGCTTTGGCATAAGCAAAGATTTTTTGTACATCTTCACCTGTTACTACGCCAGGTTTTACGATATCTAATAATTTAGCCATAGTTGTGTTTCCTTTTGTTTTGGAGGATTTATTCCTCCGTTTGAAGAATTAATATTTATCCCCTCTATGAGCACAGAGGGGATAGAAAGCATTTAATTAACCGTTCGCACGTTTTTCAAGAATTTCTACTGCTGGTAATACTTTACCTTCAACGAACTCTAAGAATGCACCACCACCGGTAGAGATGTAAGAGATTTTATCTGCAATACCGAATAAATCGATAGCCGCTAAAGTATCACCGCCCCCTGCGATAGAGAATGCATCACTGTTTGCAATCGCGTGAGAAATGATTTCAGTACCTTTACGGAAGTTAGGGAACTCAAACACGCCAACTGGACCATTCCATAAAACGGTTTTTGCATTTTTGATGATTTCAGCTAATTGTTCTGCAGATTTATCACCAATATCGAAGATAGATTCATCGTCTTTCACTTCGGTTACTGATTTTTCTGTTGCAGGAGCAGTTTCAGAGAATTCAGTACCAACACGTACATCAACTGGAACTGGAATATCAGTGCTTGCTGCTAATTCTTTTGCTACAGGGATTAAATCTGCTTCATATAACGATTTACCTACATTGTGGCCTGCTGCTGCGATGAAAGTATTCGCAATACCACCGCCCACGATGATTTGGTCAGCAATTTTTGAAAGAGAGTTTAACACTTCTAATTTAGTAGAAACTTTAGAACCGCCTACGATCGCAACCATTGGACGAGCTGGTTCTTTTAATGCTTTACCTAATGCATCTAACTCAGCCGCTAATAATGGACCTGCACAAGCAACCGGTGCAAACTCTGCTACGCCGTAAGTTGATGCTTGCGCACGGTGAGCCGTACCGAATGCATCCATCACGAATACATCGCAAAGTGCGGCATATTTTTTACCTAATTCAGGATCGTTTTTCTTCTCACCTTTGTTTACACGTACGTTTTCTAAAACAACGATTTCGCCTTCTTTAACATCCACACCGTTTAAGTAGTCTTGTACTAAACGCACATTGAAACCTGCGTCTTTTAAGTAATCAACAACCGGTTGTAAAGAGTCTTCAGGTTTGAATTCACCTTCAGTTGGACGACCTAAGTGAGAGGTAACCATCACTTTTGCGCCTTTCTCTAAAGCCAGTTTTAACGTCGGGATAGTCGCACGAATACGCGCATCAGATGTCACTTTGCCATCTTTTACTGGTACGTTTAAGTCCGCGCGAATAAATACACGTTTACCTTGTAAATCTAAGTCGGTCATTTTGATTACTGACATAAGCTTTCCTCTTGGGTTAGTTAAAATTAAACAGGGACATTATACCTAGATCTTACTAGGTTGTAACGATGTAGATCAAATAAAAAAGCGAATTCCACTTATTTTTGGCAATCGATTACTTCCCACTGGCGATTGTAACAAATGAATAGTTCATTATGGCTCGCCCCTAAATAAGCGCCTTTTAATTGCGGATTATTTTGCTTCATCCATTGAAATAATTCTTTACGGCTTAATTGTTCGTTTGGCAAGGAAAGCGATTCAAATAATGCTTTCTCTTGTTTGAAATAAGCTTCCGCTGAATCAAAGGCGCAGCTACCGTGTTTTTCCCATTCGCCTTGCAACAATTTTGCGCCTGGCGAGATTGAAAGGTAAGGCTCGATCGTTTCAATTGGAAGTGGCGCTAAATCACCCTTACAAAAACGTGGGTGCTCCGTAACAGAACGTGCATTCGCATTTTGTGGCCATAAGCCATGTACTACCCAGCCAAATTGATTTTTTGTACTACATTGATATTGCGCTGAATCGGGTAAATTATTGCCATATTGAGCACGTTGTTTTTCACAGAATGCCGGCGACCAAGATAAGGCCAACATATAATAATCAACAGGGGCATTTTTGTTTTGCCCAATAGCATCATCACGCATGATGACATCATAATTCCCAAAATCTTTAGTATTTTTGACCGCACTTTGACTTTGCTGTTGTGTGGTTGTTGGGGCTGGTTTGGTGTCTTTTTTGTGTTCAGTGAAATATTGCCAAATACTAAATGCGGCAAGGGCAATAAGGGAAAGAGTGGAAACCTGTTTTTTCATAAAAATCCTGTTTAAATTTTGTCAATTTTGCTTTTGTCGGCTATAATTCGCCGCTTTCTCATATAAAGGAATGGTATGGCGTTACTGATCACAAACAAATGCACAAACTGCGATATGTGCCTCCCCGAATGCCCGAATGAAGCAATTTCAATCGGCGAGGAGATCTATGTGATCGATCCTGTGCTTTGTACGGAATGTGTTGGTCATTATGACACGCCAACTTGCCAAAAAGTTTGCCCGATTACAAACTGCATCAAGCCAGATCCTGAGCATCAAGAAAGCGAAGAGCAGCTTTGGGAACGTTTTGTGATGATTCACCATTCGGATAAGTTGTAGAATTTACCTGATCTTTTTCTTTTCGTCCAATGACTATGAATAAAACGAAGTTAATTAAAATCGCCATCATTCTGATTTATTTGTTCAGTCCCATTGATATTTTGCCTGAAGCGGTGCTTGGCCCATTAGGTTTAGTGGATGATGCGGCAGCCATTGCCTTATTAATTCGGATTTTATTGAAAAAATAAAAACTTGAATAAAATCAACCGCACTTTGCTTTTCTTATTCTTGCAAAATTCCATCAATTTCTCTAAACTACGCGTCGGAAAATTTCTTTCCTCATCATTTCACTTTAAACGCTACCCGTGAGTAGCAAAAGGGACCTCAATTATGACAAACGTCAATCAATATGGCTGGAAAGCCTTGGTTGGATCAGCTGTCGGCTACGCGATGGATGGATTCGATCTTCTTATTCTTGGATTTATGCTTAGTGCCATTTCGGCAGATCTTAATTTAAC
>CAKQTN010000090.1:0-5298 GCA_934276625.1 uncultured Haemophilus sp. | reverse complement strand
GCTGCTTCACGTTGCATACGGCTGTGTGTAGAGCGTGGCAACATGCCATATTCTGCTGTCACCCAACCTTGATTTTGCCCTTTTAAGAAACGCGGTACGCTTTCATCAACACTCGCCGTACATAATACTTTGGTATCACCAAATTCAACTAATACTGAGCCTTCAGCATGTTTCGTGTAATTACGGGTGATTTTAATTGGACGAGATTGATGATTTTCACGATTATTTGGACGCATTCTGAATTCCTTTATTTTTATTGATAAAAAAGCGTGCCTATTTTAGCACGCTTTTCACTGTTTTATGGATTTGCTTGTTCAAACTTACGAATTTTATTAAAGACATCTTGTAAATCCGTACCATAATTAATTTTTTGCAATTCAGGCACAGAGTTAGATTTCACTAACATTCTAAGGGGTTGGAACTGCATATTGCACAAGTAGATTTGTTGATGTGGCAACATATGCTGTACAAAGTGAGTGAGTGCATGAATGCCCCCTGTATCGAGCACAGTCACAGCATCGCATTGCAATACGATATGTTTAATCTCGTGATCCGTATGTACGGTTTTATCGTGTAAATCCGCAAAGAGTTTATCTGCCGCCGCAAAGAACAATGGACCACTAATACGATAAGCTAACACATCATTCAGATCTTCTGGTGCAGGTTGTTCAATGGCTTTTGTCATTTCTGCAATGGTGCGGATAAATAAGAGGCTCGCCAATAATACGCCGACTGAGATGGCAATCACCATATCGAATAATACGGTGAGAATTAGGCAAGTGAACAATACCGCAATTTCATTTTGTGTGGAACGACGAGCCAAACGAATAATTTCAGGCACGTTTGCCATATGCCAAGCCACCATTAACAACAATGCGGACATGGAAGAAAGTGGCAAGTAAGACAGGGCATTCGCAAAGAATAACAGTGAGAATAAGACTAAGAATGCATGAACAACACTAGATATTGGTGATACCGCTCCTGATTTCACATTAGCGGCTGAGCGCGCAATAGCTGCGGTTGCGGTAATCCCGCCTAAGAATGGCGAAACAATATTCCCTAAACCCTGAGCAAGCAGTTCATTATTGGAGTGATGTTTGGTATCCGTCATATTATCTAAAATGACCGCACAAAGTAGTGACTCAATCGCACCTAATACTGCCATTGAAAAGGCTGCAGGTAAGAGAGCTTGTATTTTATCAAAATTCCAATTAATGATTTCACCCTGCGCGTTTGGAATATTCCAAGGTAAGGCAAACTCGGGCAAGACATTTGGAATGCCATTTCCCGTTGTGCCATCCGCTAAGGTGTAGTGGAACGCCGTACCAATAGTTTCAACCGAGAAGCCAAATTGTCCTAAGGCTAACGCCATCAGTGTACCAATAATCACAGCAGGTAAATGACCAGGTACTGGTAAACGAAGTTTGTGCCATTGCGTGAGTACAAATAAGGTGACCACACCAACAGCGGTATCAGCCCTGCTAATCGTTGGAAGTGCGGTCAAAATAGCCTGTACTTTTTCAATATAGTGAGGTGGCATTTGGGCAATATCTAAACCTAAAAAATCTTTGATTTGCAATGTACCGATAGTAATGCCAATCCCGCAGGTAAAGCCCAGTGTAACGGGGAGAGGAATGTACTCAATTAGTCGTCCTAATCGAGACAATGCCATGATGACTAAAATAATCCCCGAGAGCAGCGTAGCCATGAGCAAACCACTGAGTCCAAATTGTTGGGTAACGGGATATAAAATCACGACAAATGCCGCGGTTGGTCCAGAAATATTGAAACGCGATCCACCAGTTAATGCAATCACAATACCCGCCACAATAGCAGTATAAAGGCCATGTTGTGGTGGAACACCGCTGGCAATGGCTAGAGCCATGGAGAGGGGAATCGCAATGACTCCCACGGTGAGTCCCGCAATAATATCTTTAATTAACTTTTGTTTTCCGTAACCTTCACGGAAAGATTCTTTCAATGCGCTAAATGGTTTTACGGCCAAAAACACATTTTTAGAAAAGAGAGATTTGATTTGCATAAAAATACGATAATAAAAAGGAATAAGTTTATATTTTAGCTAAAAGGAACAGGATTTTTTATGTTCTAGCTCAAAAAACTTGACTAATCTTAGATAAATCTTTATATTTCACGCACTTCAAAACGGTGAGATGTCCGAGTGGTTGAAGGAGCACGCCTGGAAAGCGTGTATGTGCGAAAGTGCATCGGGGGTTCGAATCCCCCTCTCACCGCCATTCAAATTACAATCCTTTATAAATATCCGATTATTTTTTAAATCATAGATGATATTTTATGGATATAAAAAAGCACGCATTAAGCGTGCTTTTGTTATTTATACGAGTATTTAGTTAGCGCCAACGTATCCCAACACCTGCACCCGCACCAAAATCACCACGGCTACTTGCAGTACCGCCTACTTTAAATAGCAGTTTGCCATTATCAGAAGCACGAGAATAACCGACTGCTAGCGCACTTTCATTACGGAAAGTTCCTGCACCTACACCAAGCACGCTTTCCCCAGAAGTAATTGCTTGGGGGACTTGTGTTAACGCAATAGCGCTGGAAATGCCTGCACGTAATTTTTTCACGTTGTGTTTCAAATCTGAGCGCAATGATTCAGTAGAACGTGTCATTTCAGAGCGTAAATCAGAAATCTCTTTTGTATTTGTCATCACTTGATTTGATAAGTGATCTAAACGTGAAGCGTTATTAGCAATATTTTGCACGTTATTGTTTACTTTATCAGCAAGTGCTTTGGTGTTTTGAGTATTACTTGATGAATTATGGCTGATTCTATTTTTTAGATCATCGATATCAGTTCTGTTCGTTTGAATATTGTTTGTATTATTTTTTACTTGGTTATCTAGGTTATTTAGATTTTTTTGGGTATCCGTAACACGCTCTTCTACACCCGTGATACGATTATCTAAATCCTTACGATTCTCTGTAATTCGTTCATCTAAATCTTTACGATTCTCCGTAATACGATTATCTAAATCTTTGCGATTTTCAGTAATTCTTTCATCCAGTGCACGGCGATCTTCAGTAATGCGACCATCTAAACGACCCACTTCATCATTGATGCGATTGTTTAGATTTTTATCTGTTTGGTTTAAACGTTCATCAACGCCAGTAATACGATTATTTAAATCTTTCTGAGCATTGGTGATGCGATCATCAAGACGTCCCACTTCAGTTGTTACACGATTATCAATTTCAGTTTGAGTATTCGTAATGCGTTCATCTAATGCTCGGCGATTTTCTGTGATATCTCTATCTAAACGCCCTACTTCGTCATTAATGCGGTTGTTGAGATTTTTATCTGTTTCATTAATACGATCGTTTAAACTTTTGTCCGTTTGATTTAGTCGAACATCGACACCCGTGATGCGATCGTCAAGTTCTTTACGCTCATTTGTAATTCGATTATCAAGAACTGAACGAGTTTCAGTAATACGCTCGTCGAGTCTTCCTACTTGAGTATAAACTTCAGTTTTTGTTGCGGTATCTTCTGCGAAAGCAAGAGATGCACTTCCAAATAAACATACAAATAATAGTGTTTTTTTCATTAGGTTTAATTCCTTTAAATAAAAAATCTCCGAAATATCATAAAAGTTTCATTCGGTATGAAACGAAATGAATAATACTGGTATGAAATAATTTGGTAAATATTTTAATGTAAAAATTTACAAATATTTACATTGCAAAACAATGACTTATGACTTTGTGAGATGATTTGATTTTTTGAGAATGTATATAATGGCACGCCCTAAAGGATTCGAACCTTTGACCCACGCCTTAGAAGGGCGTTGCTCTATCCAGCTGAGCTAAGGGCGCATTTTAAGGGTTACATCTTTTGTATGGAATTTCGAGGGAAATATAAAAGAAGTGGTCGGCGAGATAGGATTTGAACCTACGACCCACTGGTCCCAAACCAGTTGCGCTACCAAGCTGCGCTACTCGCCGACGATTGAGCACAATTATAGTGAGCTTTTCTTTTCAGTCAATTAATTTTTTAGATTCCTCTTTCAATTGCTCAAAATTATTCCAGTTTTTCAACCGCACTTTTGTTGTCTTTGTAAAATAAGGCGTTGTCAGTTAAAATAGCAAACGTTTACTTAATGCCATCTTGAGGAAAAAACGCATGACTGCTCAAATTATTTCAGGTACTGAACTATCAAAAAAAATCAAATCGGATGTTGCCAATAAAATTGAACATTATCGTGCTCAAGGTAAACGTGCGCCAGGACTTGCGGTAATTTTGGTGGGGGCAGATCCCGCTTCTCAAGTTTATGTAGGCAGTAAACGAAAAAGCTGTGAGGAAATCGGGATGGTTTCAAAATCCTATGATTTACCTGAAACAACGTCGGAGGCAGAATTACTACAACTGATAGATCAATTGAATGCCGATGAAACCATTGATGGTATTCTCGTGCAACTTCCATTGCCTAAACAAATTAATAGCACATCAGTGATTGAGCGTATTAGCCCTGAAAAAGATGTGGATGGTTTCCATCCTTATAATGTGGGACGCTTATGTCAGCGTATTCCAACTTTACGCGCCTGCACCCCTTATGGCGTGATGAAATTATTAGAAACCACAGGTATCGATTTGCACGGTAAGCATGCGGTGATCGTCGGTGCATCAAATATTGTGGGTCGTCCAATGTCACTTGAATTATTATTGGCAGGCGCTACTGTCACAGTGACGCACCGTTTCACCAAAGATTTAGAGCATCATATCCGTCAGGCAGATGTTTTAGTGGTAGCTGTGGGTAAACCTCGTTTTATTCCGGGCGATTGGATTAAAGAAGGGGCAACAGTCATTGATGTAGGGATTAACCGTATCAATGGCAAATTAGTGGGCGATGTGGAATATGATGTGGCGATACAAAAAGCGGCTTATATTACACCAGTACCGGGTGGAGTAGGGCCAATGACGGTTGCCATGCTGATGTTTAATACACTTTATGCTTATGAGCATAACAATCAACTCGTTTAAGAAATAAAAAAGTGCGGTTAAATTTGACCGCACTTTTTGTATTAATGTAATTTCAATCTTGGTTTTAAATAGTGGTTAAGTTTATCCACTAAAATGATCAAGCCAATCTTAATACATCCATGCAAAGCATGTTGGTGCATACGATATAAAGACACATACGCAAACTGCGCAAATTTACCTTGAACAGTTAGTGGGTTTTTCCCAAATTTATTTGAAATGCTACCCAATGCGGTAAAGCTTGAAAGAGAAACCAAGGTTCCTTTATCGTTGTATTT
>CAKQTN010000089.1:0-5307 GCA_934276625.1 uncultured Haemophilus sp. | reverse complement strand
CGAAGGTTCGAATCCTTCACGACCCACCACTTTAAATCAGCACCTTAACGGGTGTTTTTTTATGCCTAAAATTTAGGGTAAAGACTTTCCTACTCTCTTTTTCTGAAAATACATAAAAAAATAACCGCACTTTCGTACGGTTACTTAACTATATTCTTAAATATTAGCCGTGATAACGACCTACGCCTAATTCATCTTCTTTACGAGTACGGTTCATCACCTCTTGTGGTGATTGCGCAATACGTAATCCCATTTGATCTTCAGTACGTACCACATCGCCACGTAGAGAGTTAGTATAAACATCGGTAATCTTGATATCGACAAACTTACCGATCATATCTGGCGAGCCTTGGAAATTCACAATACGGTTGTTTTCCGTACGTCCCGTTAATTCCATAATATCTTTCTTAGACGGCCCTTCTACCAATACACGTTGCTCTGTGCCAAGCATACGACGGCTATATTGCGCCGCTTGTTGGTTGATACGCTCTTGTAAAAGATAAAGACGTTGTTTCTTCTCTTCTTCGGTTACATCATCTGGCATGTCTGCTGCAGGTGTACCTGGACGCGCGGAATAGATAAAACTAAAGCTCATATCAAAATTCACTTGTGCGATTAGGTTCATTGTTTGTTCAAACTCTTCATTGGTTTCACCTGGGAAGCCTACAATGAAATCTGAGCTGATTTGAATATTTGGACGCACGGCACGTAATTTACGAATAATCGATTTATATTCTAACGCGGTATGCCCACGTTTCATCATGGTTAAAATACGGTCAGAACCAGCTTGCACCGGCAAGTGAACGAAGTCCACTAATTCTGGTGTATCGCGATACACGTCAATAATATCGTCAGTAAATTCGATTGGGTGACTCGTGGTAAAACGTAAACGGTCGATACCGTCAATAGACGCTACTAAACGCAATAATTCCGCAAATGTACAGATACCGCCATCAAATGTCGGGCCACGATACGCATTTACGTTTTGGCCTAATAAATTGATTTCACGAACACCTTGATCGGCCAACTGCGCAATTTCAAATAATACATCATCAACAGGACGGCTCACTTCTTCACCACGGGTATAAGGCACCACGCAGTAAGTACAATATTTATTACAGCCTTCCATAATAGACACAAACGCGGTTGGGCCTTCTGCGCGAGGTTCCGGTAAGCGGTCAAATTTCTCAATTTCTGGGAAACTCACATCCACCACCGAACTTTTACCGCCACGAATTTGGTTAATCATTTCTGGTAAGCGATGTAAAGTTTGCGGACCAAATACGATATCCACATAAGGTGCACGATGACGAATATGCTCACCTTCTTGTGAAGCCACACAACCGCCCACACCAATCACTAAATTTGGATTTTGTTTTTTTAATTCTTTCCAACGACCTAACTGATGGAACACTTTTTCTTGTGCTTTTTCACGGATAGAACAGGTATTTAGAAGTAACACATCTGCTTCTTCTGGAATATCAGTTAATTCCAAACCATGTGTATTTAAGAGAAGATCGGCCATTTTTGATGAATCGTATTCATTCATCTGACAGCCCCATGTTTTAATATGTAATTTTTGCGTCATATTGCTTAAAAAATAAAGATTAGTAAAAAGATAAAATCGGTCGGCTATTGTACAGATTTGTGGGAATGCTGGCTAGTGTAAAATGGACTTTTACCCCTTTCGGTATAGAAAAAGTGCGGTTAAAATCACCTGAATTTTAACCGCACTTTATTTAGTATCCTTCTTCCTCCATATTCGGTAGGAATGTTTTTTGTTTGATTCGTTTCACTCTCGTTTCAATTCGCCCATCTAGATGTAGCTCAATTTCACGCCAACCTGGTTGTAAGGTATCTAAAGCAAAATGGTTGCTGTCCGGCTTAAATTGAATGCAAGTCGCTGGTGTTGCCATGGTTTGATAACCTTGCCAATAGCCATCAACCTCTTGATGAATATGACCGTATAAAATCCCTTTTACATTGTTGAATTGAGCCAGAACCTCTGAGAATTCATGAGCATTACGTAAGTTATGCTGATCAAGCCATGCTGAATTCGTTGGTAATAGATGATGATGTAATACGACTAAGCTATGACGCGCTGGATTTTCAGCTAATTTTGTTTTTAACCAATCTAACTGATAAGCGCTTAATTCACCATGAGGCACACCAGATACTTGGCTATCTAACAAAATCACTTGCCAATGTTTTCCAAGAAGTAAATGTTTTGACGCATTAATAGGCGGTTGGCTTAAATGCTCAACCATTTTGGGTTGAAAATCATGGTTACCCGGAAGCCAAAATACTGACTTATTTAATGGTTTAACCATTTCAACAAATCGTAGATAACCTTCATCGCTACTATCTTGTACCAAATCACCCGTCGCAAGCACGACATCATAATCAAAAGATTCTGCCTGAATTTCTTTTAACACCTGAGAAAAGCTTTCGTGCGTGTTAATACCTAATAAGTCTTTGCTTGTATCCTTAAACAAATGAGGATCGGTGATTTGTAATAATTTGACGATCTCAATCGCGGATTCGTATTCAAATCTATTGTTCATGGGACTCCTATTGCCAACGTTGCTGCAATTGGGCGTAATTTAATTGAAGCCATTGCAAGCCCATTACTGCAATGCCATTATCAATTTTGCCTTCACACATCCATTGATAGGCTTGCTCACGTTTCACCACATGAACACGAATGTCTTCATTCTCTTCTGCTAAACCATGAAGTCCCTTGGCTTGCGAGCTATCTACTCGACCAACAAACAAATGAATACGTTCGACGACACCGCCCGGGCTATCCCACACGCTTAAACAATGTGTGAGATCTTGAACAGATACACCTGCTTCCTCTTCACTTTCACGCAAAGCGACTTCTTCAGGTTGTTCCCCCTCTTCTATCATGCCGGCGATCAATTCTAATAACCAAGGGGAACGAGCTGATTCAGGTTGATATGCACCAATACGTACTTGCTCAACTAAAACCACTGCATCTTCTTCCGGATCGTAAGCAATCACGGCAGAAGCGGCACCTTTGACCAACAACTCCCGTGTCACGACACCACTTTCACCACCGGCAAAAAGCTTATGTTTAAACTGTACTTTCTTAAGTGTAAAAAAACCTTTATAAACAGTTTCTTCATTAAGAACTTCTATATCATGCTGACTAAACTGTTGAATTTCTGACATCATTACTCTCCTAGTATCGAGGTCGCATAATACTCCCATAAAAAAATAAAAAAAACTGAACCCTCTGTTTTTTTGTTGAAACTTTGAAGCTGGTCACAAAAAAAGAAAACCTATGATGATTTCTTATTCATCATAGGTTTACATTAAGAATCTATTTGAATTAACAAACGCGGCTGGTTATTTCCCCGTCAGCCACCTTCGTTTTAATCGTATCGCCTGTTTTGACTTGTTTCACACTCACAATGGCATGTTCTTTGGCATCCTCTGCAATGGAATATCCTCGTGCTAACACTTTCAATGGGCTTAATCCATCCAACTTGCCACACAATGTCGCCAATTTATTTTGGCGTTCCGTGACTTGACGATTCGCCCCTAAATTTAACCGCACTTGTAACTGAGCTAAATACTGTGATTGTTTTTGCAATCGATAAGGCAACGGATTTTGTTTTAAGCGCACTGAAAGTGCGGTCAATTTTTGCTGCGTTTTATCTATTTGGCGCTGCATCGCCAAGACTAAACGATGATGTAATTGTTCCGTTCTGGCTTTTTGCATCAATAATTGATTTTGCGGATGTTGGTTTTGCAGGCGTAAACGTAACTGTTGTAAACGTTGTTGTTGATGACTAAAAATGCGATCTAACGCCATCTCTAAACGCTGTTGTTTATAGGCTAACTGTTGAAGTAACTCGTGCTGATTGCGACTCACTAACTCCGCCGCAGCTGACGGTGTCGGCGCACGTAAATCAGCCACAAAATCGGCAATGGTGACATCCGTTTCGTGGCCTACTGCACTAATAATCGGTAAATTAGAACGGAAAATTGCACGTGCCACTTCTTCTTCATTAAAACACCAAAGATCTTCTAAGGAACCTCCACCTCGACCGACGATCAATACATCCACTTCTTGACGAGCATTGGCGAGTTCAATCATTTGGACGATTTCAGCCGTTGCTTCTTTGCCTTGCACGGCCGTTGGGTAAATCACAACCTTTAAACTGGGATCGCGGCGAGCCAAAATATGCAGAATATCTTGCAATGCGGCACCAGTCGAAGAGGTAACAATACCCACTGCTTTAGCAAAGTCCGGTAAGCTTTTCTTCAAGTTTTGTGCAAACAACCCTTCAGCCGCCAATTTCATTTTGAGCGCTTCAAATTGCTGTTGCAATAATCCTTCGCCAGCAGGGTGCATAGATTCAATAATCAGCTGATAATCACCGCGAGGTTCATATAAACTGACATTTGCCCGCACCAAGACCTGCATACCATTTTGCGGACGAAATCCCACGCGCAAATTTTTCATGCGGAACATCGCACCGCGAACTTGGGCATTTTCATCTTTCAGCGTTAAATACCAATGCCCCGACACAGGTTGGGTGAAATTGGAAATCTCCCCCGTAAGCCAAATCTGTGAAAAATTCCCTTCCAGCATTTGGCGGGCAGCGCTGTTCAGTTGGGAAACGGAGTAAATGTTTTCAGACATTATTCTATCAACACCCAACCGTCATCTAGCCAGTTACAAATCGAATCGAGCAATAATTCCATTGTACTTTCAGGATCTTCTGTATCATTCACTAAATTATTTAAGAATGCCCAATCTAGCGCTTCACCATCAGAAAGACGTTTCAACACTTCCGCTTCAATGACATTCACTTCATCTAACCATTCGCCATTAGCATAAATGCGGAGCGGATTTTCGGTGTAAAGCAATTTGCAGTTATTGTCCTGCATTAATACACCTTGTTCCTCTTCTAAAATTGACCGCACTTCGTCAGGATCGGACATTTCATCGGACACCAACATTTCATAGCGACGTGAGCTCACTGTACTGGCTACTGCTTGTTTGAACAAGGCATCAAAGGCTTCAGACTCTGCCAATTTTGCTAAGAATTGTTTCTTCATTGCCTGAATATTTTCATCTGCCAATTTACCCGTACGTTGCTCCGCTTGCGTTAAACGTAACGGTAATTGGAATTCGCTTAAATTCAATTCAGGATCTTGATGACAAAACGCTTTATTCACGTTATCAAAAATGTCTGCTAAATTCGGATAACGCAAACCAAAAGAAAAGGTCAAACAATCATCTTCAGCCACACCATAATGCGACATGCGAGC
>CAKQTN010000088.1:0-5307 GCA_934276625.1 uncultured Haemophilus sp. | reverse complement strand
CTTCTTAGAATTTGGCTCCTCCTGCGGGACTCGAACCTGCGACATATGGATTAACAGTCCACCGTTCTACCGACTGAACTAAGGAGGAAATGGTGCCTCGAGGCGGAATCGAACCACCGACACGGGGATTTTCAATCCCCTGCTCTACCGACTGAGCTATCGAGGCGTTATCGTTATTGGCTACTGCCTGACAACGGAGCGTATTAAACTATTTTTTCGGGTATCGGTCAACAATTAAATTCAAAAAAAGTAAAAAAGTTGGTGTGTTTGAGTGGTTAATAACCAAAACGACTATAAAAAGAACGTATTTTGTAAAACTCTATCAAAAATAACCGCACTTTCTCAAAAAATAATGCCCGAAAATTCTTTCGGGCATTGCATTTCATCGTAGAAATTATCGTCTTACGCGGAATTTCTTCTGCGCCGCATCCACTTTTAACAAGTAGTTTCTTGCTTGTGAGGATGGGTGTGCAGTCGTTAAGATACGATACACTTGTTCAGGATACATCTGGTTGATCTTATAGATCGCCTCATCTTTATCCTCATCGAACACGCGTAATACTGCACCTGCACCACTGTTGTAGGCTGAAATCATTGCAAAACGTTTAGAGGTAGGGTTTGTAATACCATCTAAATATTGATTTTGCAGAATCCATAAGTAAGAGACACCCGCATCAATGTTATTTGCTGGATCATAAAGGTAACGTGCAGATGGTTGTCCACCTTTACCTTTCATCGCAAATACATCGCGACCTGCAGTGCTTGGTACCACTTGCATTAAGCCGATTGCATTCGCATAACTGATCGCATACGGGTTGAAGCTAGATTCTGTTTGCATAATACCTAAAATCAAGCTTTCATCAATGCCATAGCGTTCTGCGGCTTTACGGACTAATGGAATATATTTTTGTGCACGCACTTCAACGTGGTTTGCAATCATTGAGATCACCACAAATTGTACGGTGTTACCATTTTGTAAGCGGCGAGTTTGTAATTTATTTTGGATTAAATAAGTCGCAAAGTTACTTGCAATCACTTGGTTAGCAATTTGCTGACCATTGTTATCCACAACCTGACCTAATAAGAAAGGACGCGTACTAATCGGCACATCGCCAGAAGCAAATAAGTCGATCCCTTTCGCATCGGAACCCATCAATAAAGTATGGACAATCGCATTGTGTAAGCGATTCAGATCTTGTTGAGTTTCAACAATAATTGTACCTTCGTCAAAGCTTACGTGGCTACGCGTATAGAAAGAATCCGTGTATTTCACGTAGTCTTTACGGCTCGCGACTAAAAGCTCATTCACCCCCCAAATACGATCGATATTATGGGAGAATTGACCAGTTAAAATATCTAAACCTTGCGTGTCTTTTGAAAACACTTCGTCATAATTAATGCCACGTCGATGGGTTGGCGAGTCACTACAAGCATATAAAAGCGGAAGTAGCGCCAATAATAAATACTTTTTCATAATCTTTTGTTATTTAGCTGGGGGAACGTAACCTTCAATATGCACATCTTTGCCTTCAAATAAGAAATTCACCATTTCTTCTTCTAATAATTTACGATGCTCGGCATTCATCATATTGAGTTTTTTCTCGTTCACTAACATGGTTTGTTTTTTGATCCATTCGCCCCATGCTTGTTTACTAATTGAATTAAAAATACGTTTACCTAATTCACCGGGATACAGTTGAAAATCCAACCCTTCCGCATCTTGTTTCAAATATTCGCAAAAAACGGTTCTAGCCATAATAATTCCTTACAAATTGCGTTAATAAATTTTTCACAGGCTGAGCTAACCCGATCTGTTCAGGTGACGTTGGATCATACCAATATTTGACCGCACTTAATAGACCAGATTGAGATTCTTTTCCTTTTTCTGACAATTTTTTCCAATCTGAACGATCGCCATCTTCAGATTTTCGATCGACTTCAACATAAATAGGATGAATATCTAAATGAAAATGACTAAACGTATGACGGAAAGTTACCCATTCTTGATACTCGGCAATCCCTAGTTCTTTCAGATAACTCAGCAATGTTTGTTTATCATCAAACTGAGGAAAACAATACAACCCGCCCCATAAGCCTTTGCTTTCACGATGTTCCAACCAGACTTTTCCTTGATGAGATAAAATCAAAAAATAACTCTGCTTTTCTGGCAACGATTTTTTTGGTTTCTTTCCAGGAAATTCTGTCCACTTTTCGAGTTTATTGGCTAAACAATCGTTACTTAGAGGACAAAGATCGCATTTAGGTTTTGTTCGGGTACAAATCGCCGAACCGATATCCATCATTGCTTGATTAAATTCTGCGACTCTCGTTGTTGGTGTAACCTGTTCGCTCAACTGCCATAATTGATTTTCGACTTTCTTCTCGCCAGGCCAACCTTCAACAGCAAAATAACGAGAAAGCACACGTTTCACATTACCGTCTAAAATCGGATAAGGTTGATTTTGCACAGAAGATAAAATTGCCCCCGCTGTAGATCGCCCTACACCCGTTAACGCCAAAACTTGCTCAAATTGTGTAGGAAATTCGCCTTGATATTCATCTCTAATGGTTTGAGCGGCTTGATGTAAATTTCTCGCACGTGCGTAATAACCTAGTCCCGTCCACAAATGCAATACTTCATCTTGTGACGCATTAGCAAGAGCGGTCACATTAGGAAACGTTTTGATAAATCGCTCAAAATAAGGAATAACGGTAGAAACTTGAGTTTGTTGTAACATCACTTCGGAAAGCCAAACAGCATAAAGAGTTTTATTTTGCTGCCAAGGCAAATTTTTACGCCCAAACTTTTCATACCATTGTAAAACAGAATGGGCAAAAGGGGCATCAACAGAGGATTGGGCTAACATAACTTTCCTAAAGTGCGGTCAAAAATAAGCAAAAATTTTGAGATGATTCTATCACTAAAGCACACCTCTTGATCAATTTGATTTTTTCAGTATAATTCGCAGTCTATTTGGTGCCGGATTGTCGGCGATTATTAACTCACGCGGTGTAAGTGGAAAGCATTTATAGCGGCGTGGCTTCAATTTGAGGTTTTCTATGAAACAAGGTATTCATCCAGAATATAAAGAGATCACTGCAACTTGTTCTTGCGGTAACGTGATCAAAACTCGTTCTACTTTAGGCAAAGATATCAACCTTGATGTGTGCGGTAGCTGCCACCCATTCTACACTGGTAAACAACGTGTTGTTGATACTGGTGGTCGTGTTGAACGCTTTAACAGCCGTTTCAAAATCCCAGGTACAAAATAATTTGAATCTGTGTGAAGAACCCTGCCTATGCAGGGTTTTTTATTATCTGAAATTCACCATTTTCAAAATTCAATCAATAAAAAAGTGCGGTCAAAATCGACCGCACTTTTTCTATCAGTTCTAAACGCTCAATTAAAATGAATATTTAACTGTTGCGTAATAAGCACGACCAGGTTCGTTATAAGTATGAGCATTGTAATTTGTACTGCTTGATGAACGATAAATGCGTTTATCAAATAAGTTACTTACGCCAACACGAATGCTGATTGTATCTTTCCAATTATAACCCGCACTTAATCCCCAAACTGCATAGCCACCAATATCTTCTGAGCCAGCAAGTTGATTAACGTGTGTATTGTTACCATTTTCCATACGGTTTTCCGGATTTTTACGGGATTTTTGTTTACCGTATTGCGTATAAGTTAACATTGCATCCAAACTATCGGTAATTTTATAACTTAAGCTTGAATTCAAGGTATATTTCGGCACGATAGAAAGCGGGTTACCTGTATCTTTATTTTTGGTTTTATGCATATAAGTGAAGTTATTCACCCAGTTTAATTTATCTTGGATTAGTGGTAATGTCAGATTACCTTCAAAACCTTCAATCACTGCGCGGTTTGCATTACCCCATTTATACACATAGTTACCTAAGTTAGTTAAACCGATAAATTCACCATCAGACACGATTTTGTTACGATAGTCATTACGGAAGTAAGCCACAGAAGCAAGAACTCCGTCTTTATCATATTCAATTCCGATTTCTTTATTCCAGCTGGTTTCTGGTTTAATGTCGCTATTACCTTGGAAATAACAAGTTTTATTATTTGGTACATTCGTTGGACAACCTTGACCTAAGGTAAATAGCAAGTAATTTGGGTTAGTTTGATAAAGGTTCGGTGCTTTATAAGCTCTTGCAATCCCACCTTTAATTCTCCAATCATCGTTGAGGCTTTGTAAGAAGTTTAATCCACCACTTACATTAGAACCAGAATAACTGTTGTAATCATAACGTAAAGATGGCGTTAGGATAGTAGATTGGGTTGCTGAAATATTATCTTCAATAAATACAGCCCATTCAGTTTGACTACTATGACCTCCTCGTACATTTGAGATGCCGCTTGGTAGGCGTTCTTTCAAATCATAAAGCACCTTCCCTGTTTTTTTATCTCGTCGTCCACCAAGTAACTGTGTCATAGAAGCGTCATCATCTAAACTGCTATGTGCACCTTCAAAACCAACTGTCAGCATATGATCTACGCCCAAGGTAAATGGGATATAGAATTCAGAACTAAAGCGTGTATTTTTAAGAATGGAATCGCTAAAAGCTGATGTACTCGAATAACTGCCCTCTGGACCACCTGCTAAGTATTCCGGTAAACGGCTGTTTTTGGTTTTATCAAAAGTAATATAGGTTTTATTGTCGAAATGATCGAATTTACCTTCATAGGTTAAAGCATAGTTCTGACGATATAAACGAGCGGTTTCAGCTTTGCTTCCTGCCAAGGTTTTGGTCTCAGGATAGTTTTTATTATTGTAAAGCCCTGCCGAACTATTTTGTGTATCACCGTTATAAATATTGCCTTGACGACTGAAACCTGAATCCAAGGTTAATTTATTTTTCTCATTGATATTCCACACTAAACGGCCATTAATATCTTTATTACGTACACCTTCACGGCCAGCAATCGCTGGATCGCCATTAATGCCGACTTCATCCGCTTGTGTTTTGTTCCAGTTACCATATAAACGGAATTGCAATACGTCTTTAATTAACGCTCCGCTTAGATTAAAACCTACACGATTCGTTGCACCCTCTTTGCTGTCTTCTGGTTGGTTGGTGTAATAACTTAAGCTACCGTGTAAATCATTGGTAACAGGCTTAGTGATAATATTCACCACCCCACCCATTGCACCTGAACCATAGCGTGCTGCTGAAGGACCACGTAATACTTCAATTTTTTCAATCGCTTCAACCGGCACCCAGTTGCTGTCGCCACGAGAGTTACGTTCACCACGCACACCATAACGTTC
>CAKQTN010000087.1:0-5325 GCA_934276625.1 uncultured Haemophilus sp. | reverse complement strand
TTGCCTGATAACAATGCATCAATCCATTGGAAAGGGGTAAAGACAGAAGATTGCTCTACGACTGATTTAACGCGGTTATACGTGAGTTTGTGATCAGGATAAAGCAAATCTAAAAGCTGTAATGTTTGTTTTAATGCCAGTAGATTATTTTCATAGCTGTAGCAAAGTAGTTGAACGGCTTCCTCATCCGCTGATAACCCCATGTTTTTTGTACGATGCTTCACCCAACGAGAAAGCTGTTCTGAACTCGGTGTTTGGCAGTTAACAATAACGGCTTGTGGCTCAAGTTGATTTGCCTGAATAAACCACTCTTGTTTTTCGGCTGCTTTAGACAATTTAGGCAAGGTGAGGACAAGCAAGCTATCTTCATTTAATCCACTGATAAATTGCTGAAGGTTTTTCTGCAAAAGTGCAGTCAAATTTTCGGGTAAATTGAGAATGAAAATTTGCTTATTAAAGAAGAGCCCCATAGATTGGCTGGCCTCAATTAATGCAGACCAGTCAGTATTAGTATCTATGGTGATTTGATTTTTTTCATCAAAACCTTGAAGAAGAGCAGATTGATGAATCAGATCTTCACTTTCACTGAGCAACAGGGGATCTGTCCCAACCAAGAAATAAACTTTCGCTAAATGGCTGTTCAGGTTAGAGGCCAGTTGCTCAGGAAAAATGCGGTTCATTATTTTCCTTGAACTTGATGTTGCAAGGCAGCCATTTTATTAATTAATTGGCGAGCCGCTTGTTCGCGCATATCATTCCAAATCACATCGCGCTCAGCTGATTTTGCTAATGCAGCACGTGAGTTATCAAAGAAAGTGCGGTTGATTTTTGCAGAGATTGGATAGGTTTCCCCATTTGCTAAACGCACGCTAGCCTCAACATCAAGGGTCAGCACTTTTTCTGCTTCACGGCCTTGTTTAAAGACTGATGCGACTTTATCGCTTGAAGTCTGTTTATTTAAACGCAACACAGGCACACCTTGTTTTGCAGGAACAAGATTTACGTTATTGCTAAGCAGTTGCTTACGCATTGCCATAGACATTTCACTGTATGGGTCGCTACTTTCAAGGGCCATTGTTTTTAACTCCGCAGGAACAGCAGCGCCATTATCGAAGTGCCAACCACAAGCAGTTAAAAAGGCTGTAGCCCCAACAAAGCAGATCGTTTTGATTGATTTCATCATAAAAATTACCTGTAAAATTCACCGCACTTTATTTTGTTTAAGAGTCGTTTATGCAACGCTTGGAATAAAATGCGGTTATTTTATGGATTATTGCGGTTTAACCACCACATTTAACAATTTACCTGGTACATAAATCACTTTTACGATTTGTGTATTGTCAGTAAATTTCTTCACATTTTCATCTGCGAATGCAACTGTTTTTACGGTTTCTTCATCCGCATCAGCTGCAACAGTCACTTTACCACGAACTTTACCGTTGACTTGAACCACGATAAGTTTTTCATCTTCTACCATCGCCGCTTCATCAGCTTTCACCCATTCTGCATGGTCGATGTTGCTTTCGTTACCTAAAGCTTTCCATAATTCAAAGCAGATATGTGGTGTGATAGGGTAAAGCATACGTACGACTGCACTTAATGCTTCTGCCATCACAGCACGATCTTGTTCGCTTTCTAATGGCGCACGGGTTAATTTATTCATTAACTCCATTACTGCTGCGATAGCGGTATTGAACGTTTGACGACGACCAATATCATCGCTCACTTTGGCGATCGTTTTATGCACATCACGGCGAAGTGCTTTTTGGTCTGCAGAAAGTGCGGTCACATCTAAAGCCGTTTTTGCAGGATTTTGACTGTATTCATACACCAAATTCCAGACGCGACCTAAGAAACGTTTCGCACCTTCAACACCAGATTCTTGCCATTCAAGTGTCATTTCTGCAGGAGACGCGAACATTATGAAGAGACGCACAGTATCTGCACCGTATTTTTCCACCATCTCTTGTGGGTCGATACCGTTGTTTTTGGATTTCGACATTTTGGTCATACCGGTATGCACCAATTCACGGCCTTCCGGATCGGTTGCTTTGATGATACGACCTTTTTCATCACGCTCAAGAGTGACTTGCGTTGGGCTTACCCAAATACGCTCGTTAGTCGGGCTGGTGTAGTAGAACGCATCCGCTAATACCATGCCTTGGCATAATAATTTTTGTGCTGGCTCATCGCTCGTTACGAAACCTGCATCACGCAATAATTTGTGGAAGAAACGGAAGTAGAGCAAGTGCATGGTCGCGTGCTCGATACCGCCGATATATTGATCCACCGGTAACCAGTAATTAGCTTCCTCTTTATCCAACATGCCTTCCGCATAGCTTGGTGAGGTGTAGCGCGCGTAGTACCAAGATGATTCCATAAAGGTATCAAAGGTATCGGTTTCTTTTAATGCAGGTTCACCGTTGAAGGTGGTTTTTGCCCAGTTTGGATCCGCTTTAATTGGGCTTTTCACGCCATCCATGACCACATCTTCCGGCAGAATAATCGGTAAATCTTCGATTGGTGCCGGTACGGTTTCACCGCTTGCTAAGGTAAGCATTGGAATTGGTGCACCCCAATAACGTTGACGAGAAACGCCCCAGTCACGTAAACGATAGTTCACTTGGCGTTTACCCACGCCTAATTTTTCTAATTTGTCCGCAATACCGTTGAATGCAGCATCAAAATCCAAACCATCAAACTCAGCAGAGTTCACTAATTTACCGTGCTCAACGAAAGCTTGTTTGGTTAAATCAATTTCTTCATCTGCAAGCGGTGCGATTACCTGTTTAATTGGCAAACTGTATTTTTGAGCAAATTCAAAGTCGCGTTGGTCGTGTGCTGGAACCGCCATTACCGCGCCAGTACCGTAGTGCATTAACACGAAGTTAGCGACCCAAATTGGTAATTTTTCACCGGTTAATGGATGAATAGCGAATAAGCCCGTTGCCATCCCTTTTTTCTCCATAGTAGCAAGGTCTGCTTCTGCCACTTTGGCATTTTTCGCTTCACGGATGAATTCAGCCAATTGAGGATTTTTTTCTGCCGCTAATTCTGCTAATGGGTGCGCTGCCGCGATACCTAAATAGCTCACACCATAGAAGGTATCTGGACGGGTGGTATAAACTGAAACTTTTTCTGCGGTATCCGCCACATCAAACGTAATTTCCACCCCTTCAGAACGGCCAATCCAGTTACGTTGCATGGTTTTTACCATATCTGGCCATTGTGGCAGTTGGTCTAATCCACCTAGTAATTGTTCAGCGTAATCAGTGATTTTAATAAACCATTGTGGGATTTCTTTTTGCTCGACCGGAGTGTCACAACGCCAGCAGCAACCTTCGTGCACCTGTTCGTTAGCCAATACGGTTTCATCGTTCGGACACCAGTTTACAGTTGAGGTTTTTTTGTACACTAAGCCTTTTTTATAAAGCTCGGTGAAGAACCATTGTTCCCATTTGTAGTATTCCGGACGGCAAGTCGCAATTTCGCGATCCCAGTCATAACCAAAGCCCAACATTTTGAGCTGTTTTTTCATGTATTCAATGTTTTCGTAAGTCCATTTTGCCGGTGCGGTTTTATTTTTAATCGCAGCACCTTCTGCTGGCAAACCGAATGCATCCCAACCAATTGGCTGTAAGACGTTTTTGCCATTCATACGTTGATAACGAGAAACTACATCACCGATGGTGTAGTTACGTACATGACCCATATGTAAACGACCAGATGGGTAAGGGAACATTGAAAGACAGTAATATTTTTCTTTAGATGTATCTTTGATGGCTTTGAAGACTTTATTTTCAGCCCAATATTGTTGAACAGCGGGTTCAATCAAATCAGGACGGTAATGTTGTTGCATAGAAAATCACCTTAAATTTTGACCGCACTTTGCGGCATATTTTGCTTTATAAAATGTGGTATAGGATAGCGTAAAACGGGGAAAATTGGTAGAAAGTGCGGTGATTTTTTTACTGATTTTATAAGAGATTTTGAATTTCAGATGGAATTAATTTGGGCGAAGGAATCCAAACTTGTTTATGTCGGTTTAATTCACCTTTTTCAAGAACTATCGAGCTTTTAGGTACTTTGAATGCTTTACTCAAAAATTTCAGCAAGTGAGTATTTGCTTGACCATCAACAGGTGGTGCGCTAATCGTGATTTTGAGTTCATCATCATGCAATCCCACAATTTGATCTTTACTGGCTTTGGGTTGCAGAATGATTTTAAGACGTAGTCCTTCAGGTGTTTGTTCGATTGCTGACATAACTAAATTTACTCACCACATTTACAATAAGGGCTGGAAGATCCAGCCCGAAAAAATAATGTTATTTTTGACCGCACTTTAAGCGGCGATAGCCCATAAAACCTGGAAGTAGTCGTAAAAGAGATTATTCAAAAATAACAGAATAATGGCGATAACCATCGGTGAAAAATCAATCGCGCCCACAGTTGGTAAAATACGTTTAATTGGTTTTAATAATGGCTCAGTAAGTTGATATAACGCATAGAATGCAGGGTTATTGCCACGATTAAACCAACTTAAAATTGCGCCAGCGATTAACACATAGAAAATGGCTATACCGATATTTTTAATCAGCCCTAATATGCCCAATAGTAGGAAGTAGTTGAGATTTAACCCGCCAAACAGAACCGATTTCAATCCGCAAAGCAAGAAGACTAAAACCAGTGCAGTAGTTTCCACTTTTTTCACCACAGGAAAAACTTTACGCAATGGGGCAATAACTGGCTGGGTTAATTTCAGCGTAAATTGAGAAATAGGATTGTAATAATCCACGTTCGCTAAGGGGAGCCATACGCGTAAAATTAACACTAAACAATACAGATCGATAATCGATCCTAAAAATAATGCAGTTTGGGAAATTTCCATTATAACCAACCTTTCCGTTTAAAATAGATATAAGGCGTAAGCGCCGCACCAATCATTAATCCAATAGCCATTGGGTAACCATATTTAAAATGGATCTCTGGCATAAATTCAAAGTTCATCCCGTAAGTAGATGCCACAAGTGTTGCCGGTAGGAACATCACCGACACCACCGAGAAGAATTTCATGATTTTATTCTGCTCGATATTAATATAACCCATTGCCGCCTGCATTAAAAAGTTTACTTTTTGGAACAATGATTCATTATGCGGTTGCAATGATTCGATATCTCGTAAGATTTCTCGTGCTTGTTCTAACTGATTTGGCGGTAAGCGAGTTTTACGCACCAAGAAACCCAATGCACGTTGTGTATCCATCAAACACAAACGCACTTTAGAACTGGTATCTTCTTGTTCTGTTAGGGTATTTAAGGCTTCAT
>CAKQTN010000086.1:0-5367 GCA_934276625.1 uncultured Haemophilus sp. | reverse complement strand
CAAGCTATCGAAGACGATCGTTTTGATGATTTTGTGGTGGAATTCTATGCTCGCATGGGCAAACCTGTTCCCCCATTACAATTAGCAGATAAATCATAATTGATGAAAGTGCGGTAGAAAAGTGATTCGTTTTTTGACCGCACTTTTTAACAAAGGAAACCTTATGCAAATCCTTGAACCTCAGCAATTTGCCACTTGGAATGAGCCGATTGATATGCTTTACGCCTGTCATAGCAAGGTGAAACGCTTTTGTAAGCAGCTCACCATTCTTCCAGGCTATTTAGAAAAGAATGGCGTGAATCAAGCCGTATTAAATGATGTGAAAACCATTTTGCAGTATTTTAATCACGCGGCGCCACTTCATCATGATGATGAAGAAAAAGATTTTTTCCCTGCTTTAATTGAAAAAGCGCCTCAAGCGAAAGAATCGGTAGATGAATTAGAACGCCAACATGTTACTTTGCATGAAAATTGGGCAAAGCTTTCGGAGCAGCTGGAAGAATTGATTGCAGAGAAACGCACTGATGTAGATGAAAGGCTGATTACGCTATTTGTAGCAAGTTATGATAGACATCTTGCCCTTGAAGAGCCGCTATTTGAGCTTGGTAAGCAATATTTATCCGCAGAACAACTCACAGCTATGGGCAAAATTATGTTTGCTCGTCGCCAAGCTTAAACCATGAAATATCAATTAAATTTGACCGCACTTTCCTGCCCGATTCCGCTTTTAACGGCGAAGAAGGCTTTGGCAAATTTAGCGACGAATGATGAATTAGTTTTGCAATTAAATCGTCAAAGTGCGGTGGAAAATTTTGTTGTTTTTTGTGAAGAAAATCAATGTGAATTAGTGGATCAACATTGGCTTTCCGAACAAATCTTCGAAGTTTGCTTGAAAAAAATCAATTAATCCAAAAATTCTCGTTGTTATTGCCTTCCTCGGCTTTTACTGAATGCCGTTTTATGGTATTTTACGCACACTTTTAACTTTTTATTTATAAGGAAAACACAATGGAAGCACAAAGCCCAATGTCCACGTTATTTATTTTCGTGATCTTCGGTTTAATTTTTTATTTTATGATTTACCGCCCACAAGCGAAACGTAACAAAGAACACAAAAAATTAATGTCTGAATTAGCGAAAGGCACTGAAGTATTAACCGCTGGTGGTTTGATTGGTAAAATCACTAAAGTCACTGAAGGTGCTGAAATTGTTATCGCTTTAAACGATACTACTGAGATCACGATTAACCGTAACTACATCGTTTCAGTATTACCGAAAGGTTCTGTAAAATCTCTCTAATTTAAATTCCTAAAGGGAAAACTATGTTAAATCGTTACCCATTATGGAAGAATCTAATGGTGATCCTTGTGGTCGCCATTGGTGCTTTATACTCTCTTCCAAATATCTATGGTGAAGATCCTGCGGTGCAAATTTCCGGTACACGCGGACAACAAGCAGACACCACCGCATTAACTGAAGTACAAAATGTACTGAAAGAAAATAACCTTCCAACCAAATCTATCGTTCTTGAAAATGGCTCCATTCTTGCCCGTTTCACCAACACAGATGACCAACTTCTTGCCAAAGATAAAATTGCAGAAAAACTAGGCAACAACTACACCACGGCATTAAACCTTGCACCGGCAACACCGGCTTGGTTAAGCAGCATTGGGGCTAACCCGATGAAATGGGGTTTGGACTTACGTGGTGGTGTACGCTTCTTAATGGAAGTGGACATGAATTCTGCGCTTGCTAAACGTCAAGAACAGTTACAAGACACATTACGCAACGAATTACGTAAAGAAAAAATTCAGTTTACGGCGATTAAAAATGGCGACAAATTTGGTACAACGGTCACATTAGAAAACGCAGACCAAATGTCAAAAGCAGCGCGTATTATTCGTCAGTTACACCCAACATTAGACGTGTCTGACATTGGTGACAACACCTTAAACCTTGCCCTTTCTGAAGCGGCATTAACAGAATCACGTAACTTAGCGATCGAGCAAAACTTAACGATTTTACGTAAACGTGTCGCTGAATTAGGCGTAGCTGAAGCGGTTATCCAACGTCAAGGTGCTGAACGTATCGTAATCGAATTACCGGGTGTTCAAGATACTGCGCGTGCAAAAGAAATCTTAGGGGCAACCGCAACACTTGAATTCCGCATTGTGAATTCGTTGGTGAACCCAGAATTAGCAGCGCGTGGTATGTTGCCTTCTGACACAGAAATCAAATATGACCGTCAAGGTAGACCTGTTGCACTTTACAAACGAGCGGTATTGGGTGGTGAACATATCATCAACTCAAGCTCGGGTTTAGACCAAAACACCAGTACGCCACAAGTAAGTGTAACCTTGGATAGTGAAGGCGGCGAAATCATGTCGCAAACGACCAAGAAATATTACAAAAAACCGATGGCAACCTTGTATGTAGAATACAAAGATAATGGTAAAAAAGACGAAAATGGCAAAACCATTTTAGAGAAAAATGAAGAAGTGATTAACGTCGCAACAATTCAAGGCCGCTTTAGTTCTAACTTCCAAATTACGGGTGTAAGCAGTTCTGCAGAAGCACAAAACCTTTCTATGTTATTAAAATCAGGTGCATTAATCGCGCCAGTGCAAATTGTTGAAGAGCGTACAATCGGTCCTTCTCTTGGTGCACAAAACGTAGAACAAGGTATTGATGCAAGCTTCTGGGGCTTAATTGCGGTAATTGTCTTCATGCTGATTTACTATAAAGTCTTCGGTATTATTGCAAGCTTTGCCTTGGTGATTAATATCGTTTTATTAGTCGGTTTGATGTCTATCCTACCAGGTGCAACACTCACCATGCCGGGGATTGCGGGTATCGTATTAACACTGGGGATGTCGGTGGATGCCAACGTACTTATTTTTGAGCGTATCAAAGAAGAAATTCGTAATGGTCGTCCAATCCAGCAAGCCATTAACGAAGGTTATAACGGTGCATTCACCTCTATCTTCGATGCGAACTTAACCACAATTTTAACGGCAATCATTCTTTATGCTGTGGGTACCGGCCCAATTCAAGGCTTTGCAGTAACCCTTGCATTAGGTGTGGCAATTTCAATGTTTACAGCAATTACCGGAACACGTGCTATCGTGAACTTCCTATACGGTGGTAAACGTATTGAAAAATTATCAATTTAGGTAGGATAAGATGAGATTATTTGCAAAAGATAAAAACGGACATTTTATCCGTGAAGTGAATGGGATTAAATTGCCATTCCCTCTCACTGAATTTATGAAAGTGAGATTTGTAGGGTATGCATTTTCCGCAATTTTAATGGCGATTTCCCTCTTCTTCATTGTGACAAAAGGCTTCAACTGGGGCTTGGATTTTACCGGTGGTGTGGTATTTGATACTCACTTCTCACAACCGGCTGATTTAGAAAAAATCCGTGGCACATTAAATCAAAACGGGATTGCAAGCCCGATTGTACAAACAACCGGTTCTGTACAAGACGTGATGATCCGCTTACCAGCTGATAATAACGATTCTGCTATTGGTGATCACGTTAAAAGCATGCTCCAAACGATTGATCCTAATATTCATATTAACAGTATCGAATTCGTCGGTCCAAACGTTGGTGAAGAACTGGCTCAAGGTGCGGTTTATGCGACCCTTGCGACCTTGGCAATGATGTTAATTTACGTGGGTTCACGTTTTGAATGGCGTTTAGGTTTTGGTGGTATTGCCTCACTTGCGCATGACGTGGTGATTACACTCGGTGTATTCTCTGCATTACAAGTCGAAATGGATTTAACCTTCGTGGCGGCGATTCTTTCCGTTGTAGGTTATTCTATCAACGATAGTATCGTGGTATTCGACCGTGTGCGTGAAAACTTCCGTAAAATTCGCCGTGTAGAAACTATCGATATTATTGATATTTCCTTAACGCAAACCTTATCGAGAACCATCATGACATCTCTCACAACGCTTCTTGTTGTGATTGCCTTGTTCTTCTTTGGTGGTCCATCAATTCATAACTTCTCATTAGCGTTATTAATTGGTATCGGTTTTGGTACTTACTCATCAATCTTTATCGCGATTGCGATTGCTTATGATATCGGCCTACGCCGTGAACATATGATTCCACCAAAAGTGGATAAAGAAGTAGATGATTTACCTTAATCTATTAAACATCAGATAAAAAGAAAGCCACCATAACGGTGGCTTTTTTATTGCTAAAATTATGACATTTTATGACTGCACTTTAGTCGTTTACATCACCTAATAAAGCCGCATATTTCTTCGTTGATTCAGAGCTTTCCAAGGTAATTTTAAACGCCATTGTTAATGGCACTGAAAGTAACATACCGACTGTACCGAGCAACCATCCCCAGAAAAGCAACGAAAAGAATACGACCAAGGTAGAAAGCCCTAAAGTTTTTCCCATCATTTTTGGTTCAATAATATTACCAATCACAATATTTGATGCAATGATACCAGCTGTCACGCCCATACCCACACCAAATCCATTCAGCAATAACGCTTGGACAACAATCGGCACGGCTGCAATAATCGAGCCAATATTTGGAATGTAATTTAATAGGAAGCTTAAGGTTGCCCATAAAATCGCATATTGGACATCCATTACATCCAACAAAATCCACGTCGAGACGCCGGTAAGCAAACTAATCACCGTTTTCACACCAAGATAACTAATCACACCGTCTAAAATACGATCAATATGATGTTCTTCCGCGACAACATCATGTTCATTATCACTTAAAACTAAAGCAAGTTTATGCTTCATGGTTGGTGCTTCAAGCAGCATAAAAATCACCGCTAAGATCAACACAAAAACATTCGTCACCACGCCAGAAAAGTTTAATAACAAACG
This sequence comes from uncultured Haemophilus sp., assembly GCA_934276625.1. Classification (GTDB taxonomy): domain Bacteria; phylum Pseudomonadota; class Gammaproteobacteria; order Enterobacterales; family Pasteurellaceae; genus Haemophilus_D. The sequence continues at coordinate 497 of CAKQTN010000086.1, read as the reverse complement.
GCTCACAAAGTTCATGATCACACTTGGATCAAAATGCTCCATAATGGCTTCGCGAGAAATCACAATCGGCAATTTCAGTTTTTGAGCTAACGCCATGACGTCATTTATACGCTCTGAAAGTAGCACTTTATATTGCGGAATAGAACGTGTGAATTCCTGCACGCTGCTGTTAATTAATCCCGCCAGGAAAAAGAATACGATTAAAATTAAGATAAACAACAAGGCTATGGCGATGCCATGTGGCACTTTGCGTTGTGTCATCGCTTTAATCACTGGCGAACAAATAATGGCGATAAATAATGCCAATAAAAAAGGCACGACAATCTCCGCCGCCAGTTTAATTCCCGCAAACACAATCACTAAAGCCGCCATTGCGACTAAAGTGCGGTTAAAATTTAAGTTTTTTTCCACTAAATGGCTTCCTCATTTTCTTCGCCTGTACGAACACGGATCACGCGTTCTACATCATAAACAAAGATCTTCCCATCACCGATTTT
>CAKQTN010000085.1:0-5392 GCA_934276625.1 uncultured Haemophilus sp. | reverse complement strand
GGTCTTGCTGCTCGTTTACGTGAATTAGCGGGTATCTTAGGTTTACTTCAACAAGATCCAGAAAAATTCTTACAAGCTGGTTCTGACGATGATGAAGTCGCAAAAATTGAAGCGCTTATCAAACAACGAAACGAAGCCCGTGCCGCTAAAGATTGGACTGCAGCAGATGCGGCACGTAATGAACTTACGGCAATGGGTATCGTGTTAGAAGATGGCGCCAACGGCACGACGTGGCGTAAACAATAATCTCGCAATTTTTCACATCAATTTTCCATTTTTTCAAACTCAAGGTGTAGCTATTCCGCTCAACCTTCATTCAGGTAACTCAAAGTATGAGTCGCCTAGGTAACTGTTGGGATAATGCTCCAATGGAGCGTTGGTTCCGCAGCTTTAAATATGAATGGATGCAAGAGGGCGACTATATAACCTTGGGGCAAGCGATGGACGATGATTTCAATACGCCGAACGCTCTTTCTGTCTTATTTGAAATGGCTCGTGAAATCAATAAATTGAAAACTGAAGATACAGAAAAAGCCAATGGTCTTGCTGCTCGTTTACGTGAATTAGCGGGTATCTTAGGTTTACTTCAACAAGATCCAGAAAAATTCTTACAAGCGGGCTCTGACGATGATGAAGTCGCAAAAATTGAAGCGCTCATCAAACAACGCAACGAAGCGCGTGCTGCTAAAGATTGGGCTGCTGCAGATGCGGCTCGTAATGAACTCACTGCAATGGGAATTGTGTTAGAAGACGGCCCTAACGGCACGACGTGGCGTAAACAATAATCTCACTTTGATACAAAAACTGCGGTCAAATTGACCGCAGTTTTTCTTTTAAGAAGAAAGCATTACATTTTCGGTTTTTCCATTGTTTTTGCTTTTTTCTTCATTTCTTTTGCTTTCATTTCTTTTGTTTTCATATCATCAGATTTCATTCCTTCTGATTTCATATTATCCATTTTCATGTCGTGAGATTTCATATCATGAGATTTCATCATCCCATCAGATGCCATTTTGTCATTTTGCATTGGCATAGCGTCTTTTGTCATCGGCATGGAATCTTTTGTCATCGGCATGGAATCTTTTGCCATCGACATTTCATTAGATTTCATATCGGTCGCATAAAGACTGGTTGCGAAGAAAAGTGCAGCAATAGCAGTAAAGGTTGTTTTTGAAGTAATATTTTTCATTTTGAATCTTCCTTAATTTGTGAATAATTAGCATTGGATGGAAAGGTTTCCCCTTTCATTATCATTAGACGAATGAGAAATCTATTTCTTACACTTTTTTCAAGGAAAAAATATGGAAACTGGAATTTCCAATAAAGACTTGGCTCAAATTAGAGAGCAAATGCTGAAATTTGCCACATTACAGGTGGGCGATTCTGTATTAGCTGAAGATTTGGTGCAAGAGAGTTTTTTAAGTGCATTTAACCATCTTGAGCAATTTAAACGACAAGCGGCATTTAAGACCTGGGTCTTTGCTATCTTAAAAAATAAAATCATTGATTTTCTTCGCCAGAAAGGCAAATTAGTGCTAGAAACCGAAATTGAAGATGAAGAACAAACTAATCATTTCTTTGATGAAGGGGGCCACTGGAAAGCTGAACATTCTCCACTCGATCTCGAACTGAGCGAAAGTGCGGTCTATTCTGAAGAATTCTGGCTGATTTTTGAAACTTGCTTAACTTGCCTGCCAGCCAAACAAGCCAAGATTTTTATGATGAGAGAGTTTTTGGAATTATCTTCCGAAGAAATTTGCCAAGAAAATCAACTAAGCATAAGTAACTTGCACACGACACTCTATCGTGCTCGCTTACAACTTCAAAACTGCTTATCTCATAAACTTTAAGGAGTGATTTTATGAAATGTCGCCAAGCGACTCGACTCATTTCAGATGCGCAAGAACGCTCATTAATGACTAAAGAAAAAATTGGGCTCAATTTGCATCTTGCCATCTGTACACATTGCCGTAAATTTCAACGAAATTGTGGCACATTGAGAAAATTAATGAAGGATTTCAAAGGATAAAAAAGCGGAAGAGAACTTCCGCTTATTACTCTATTACTTCGCCATTAATGCTGTTGCACGTGAAATCACTTCTTTGACTTCATCATCCGTCAATTTACCTTCTTTCACAAATTGCACCTTGCCGGTTTTATCAAGCAAAATAATCACGCTGTCTTTTTCACGTAATCCCCACGCATTTTTAACCGCACTTTTATCATCTAAAATCACTTGGCTATGGGCATTTTCTTTTTTGCCTTTTTCTGCGCTACTTTTCACAAACATACCCGTGCCCACAACGGCATCATCAGCATTAATAATGGTCGTGGTTTGATATTTGGCTTGGTTAAAATGAGCTGCTTTGATGGCTTCGATCATCGCTTGATTTTTCTCTTTTGCCGCACTTCTGCCTGCAATATGCTGAATCACACGGACTTTGCCAGGTAATGCCGTTGAGCTCCACGATTTATACGCTACATCATTGCCATTTAAAGTGATTTCGCCTTTATCCGAAACCGTTACATTGGCTAAAAGTTGATTAGGTTGAATATTGTGAGCGAATGTATTGGCTGAGATTAAACTCCCCATCACAGCGCTCAAAAGCATGATTTTTTTCATAAATACCTCATAAATTCCGTGAAATGCCCATTTTTTGGCGAATAGTCACTTTTTTGTTATACTCCGTGCGCATTATACTTTGCTTAAATCAGATAAAGAAGGAAAAAGAAATGGATCAAATGCCAGCTTGCCCAAAATGTAAAGGTGAATATGTTTATCACGATTCTGTGAATTTTGTTTGCCCTGATTGCGGTAATGAATGGAATGGTAACGAAGCAGTTGAAGCCGATGAAGATCAACTGATTGTTAAAGACAGCAACGGTAATTTATTAGCCGATGGTGATGATGTGCTTTTAATTAAAGATTTAAAATTAAAAGGTTCATCTGAAGTGTTGAAGAAAGGCACGAAATTCAAAAATATCCGTTTAGTTAACGGAGATCACAATGTCGATTGTGGCAAAATCATGTTGAAATCAGAGTTCTTGAAAAAAGCTTAAGAATTCTCAATAAAAAGAGCGGTCGATTTTAACGTTGTTTTAAATCGACCGCTCTTTTTTTATTTTCGTTATACCTTCGCAGGCTTCACTATTTCACTTGGATAACAACCAAGCACTTTCAGATAATTACTGAATTGCTTAAGCTCTTCCAAGGCAATTTGGGTATCTGGATGATGAATATTTCCTTCAATCTCCAAATAAAACATTTCCTCCCAAGGCTTGCCATAAATAGGACGAGATTCAAGCTTCGTCATATTAATACCGTGCTTTTTAAACACAAGTAAAGCATCCACCAAAGAACCCGCTTGTTGCGATGTTGTCATCAACAATAAAGTTTTCGTGTGAATTTGCGGTGAAACTTCTCGAGCTTGTTTTGCCACTACAATAAAACGAGTAATATTGTTTTCTTGATTCGCAATATTATGTTTTAACACATGTAAGCCGTAAAGCTTGCCGCCATCTTCATTGCCCAGTGCCGCAATATTCGGTTTATTCAAGCTTGATACAAGCTGCATTGCATGAGAGCTACTTTCGCAAAACTCAATATGAACACGCTCAAGGCTTTGAATAAATTGACTACACTGCTGGATTACCTGTGGATGGCTATAAAGCGTATCAATTTTGCTTAAATCATCTTGCTCATTCACTAAAACACAGTGCTTGATAGGATAAGCCAACTCGCCCACCAAAGATAAAGTGGTATGTTGAAGCAAATCATAAACTTCATTAATTGCACCTGACGTAGTGTTTTCTAAAGGCAGTACACCATAATCAGCTTCTCCACTTTCAACCTTTTCAAAAATTTGAGCAAAGGAGTCACAACTGATTTCAGCAAACTGCTGATTATAACGAGCCGCATAATTACGCGCAGCCAAATTAGAGTAAGAACCACGCTTGCCTAAGAAAGCAATATGTAACGTTTCTTCTCGTTGCTCATTGAGCTTTTTCTGCAAATACACTTGTTGTGTTAACACAGAATCTTCAATGATCTTTTGGAAGACTGACGTAATATACTGTGGTTCAAGCTGATAATTTTGACTTTCAGCAAACTGCACAAGCTCTTGTAAGAGTTGTTGCTCCCGCTCTAAATCACGCAACGCTTTTTGCGTCACTTCTTTACTTCTTACTACATCATATGCCAGGCGGTGACGCTCTGAAAGCAGCTTTAACAAGCTGCGATCAATTTGCGTAATTTGCTGACGAATTTCTGATAAATCTAATGCCATTTCATTCCTTATTTAAAGGTTACTTCATTATGAGGGATGTATTTCTCAGCATTAATAGGTGAATTTTTCTCAAAAAATTCTTTTAAAACATCCGCATCAATAAAACCAGTGTTTACGAAAGTTGGATTTTTTGTCATGACTGGATAACCATCTCCACCCGCCGCATTATAACTTGGTAAAGAAATACGGTAAGTTTTATTTAAATCTAATGGTTTACCTTGAATTTTCACATTTTCAACTTTCTTCTCCGCACGATTTACTGTCATGCTGATACCTGAATATTGTGCATAGGCACCAGAATCCACTTCTTTCAATGCAACTACATTTAAATAATCCAGTAATTCTTTACCGGTTAATTCAAAATAGCTCACAATGTTACCAAATGGATGGATTTTTAAAATGTCTTTATAAGTCACATCACCTTCTTGGATAGAATCACGAATACCACCTGAGTTCATGATACCAATATCTGCTTTCGCTTTTTGACGTTGTGCTTCTGCAATTAAGTGACCAAGGTTAGTTTGTTCAAAACGAATAATGGTACGATCACCCTCTAACTTACCGTTTAATTTACCCACTTTTTGGCTTAATAACGCATCACCTTTATCTTGGTAAGATTTTAAAAGTTTTTCCATTTCTGGATCTTGTGGAATCTCTTCTGCGTAATTTACGTATTCCGTTTTACCGTCTTCTTTTTTCACTTTCTTCTTCAAGTTCACTGGAATTAATTGATAATTCACTAATTTTAATTCACCATTTTTGAACTCAAAGTCAGCTCGACCAACATATTTGCTCCATTCAAAGGCCGGCATAATCCAAGTACCATTTTGGAAATCTGGTTTACATGGCTGAGTAGGTTGATAATCTTTAATCCATACGCCTTTTTCATCCACGCAAATCGGATCATGGCTGTGACCACCGATAATCATATCGAATGCGCCTTTATCTAAATTACGCGTAAGACTTACATCACCTGGTGCATTTGAACCATGTCTCGCATCATAGTAATAGCCCATATGTGTTAAAGCAATTTTTACATCCGGTTTAACTTTTTCATTTAGCTCTTTTAATGTGGCTTTTGCTACCGTTGTTGGATCTTCAAACTT
>CAKQTN010000084.1:0-5406 GCA_934276625.1 uncultured Haemophilus sp. | reverse complement strand
TGAAGCGTCAATACCAAGACGTTATGGATTAGCTTTTAAAGAAGGCTTAGCTAAAATAGATATTAAAAAAGCTTAATGTATTCGTTTTAACTATCAACATAGGGATTGTTAATGTCAACTCAACCGCGTTTTGTGCATCTTCGCACACACACTGATTTTTCAATGATTGATGGAATTGCCAAAGTGAAACCATTAGTCAAAGCGTGTGCAGCAAATAATATGGTTGCGTTGGCATTAACGGATTTTACCAATTTCTGTGGTGTAGTGCGTTTTTATGGTGAAACCCTTTCTTTGGGGATTAAACCGATTATTGGCGCAGATGTTCATGTTAAAAGCGAGCTATGTGGTGAGGAATTATTCACCCTCACTTTACTTGCCAAGAACAATGAAGGCTATAAAAACATCACATTATTACTTTCAAAAGCCTATCAACGCGGCTATGTGGACTTGCCTTATATCGACCAGGAATGGTTGATTGAACACCGTGAGGGTGTAATTGTTTTATCAGGTGGCACACAAGGCGATATCGCGAAAAAACTCCTTAAAGAAAATATTTCCGAAGCGGAAAGTGCGGTCAGTTTTTATCAAGAATTTTTTCCTGACCATTTTTACCTTTCGCTTTCCAGAACGGGTCGTCCGGATGAAGAGCGTTATATTCAAGCCGCATTAAAATTGGCTGAGGAACATGATTTACCGCTTGTTGCAACCAATGATGTTGTCTTTCTCGAGCCTGATGATTTTGAGGCACACGAAATTCGAGTTGCTATTCATGATGGCTATACCCTTGACGATCCGAAACGTCCAAAACGTTATACCGAGCAACAATATTTCCGCTCAGAAGAAGAGATGTGCGACTTATTTGCGGACATTCCTTCTGCACTTGAAAATACGGTATTAATAGCGCAACGCTGTAATGTGACTTTGCGTTTGGGGCAATATTTCCTCCCTCAATTTCCAACTGGCGAGCTGAGCACGGAAGATTATTTGGTGATGAAAGCCAAAGAAGGCTTGGAAGAGCGTTTGGTGTTTTTATTCCCCGATGAAAAAGTGCGGGCAGAAAGACGACCAGAATATGATGAGCGTCTTCAAGTCGAACTCGATGTGATTAACCAAATGGGTTTCCCGGGTTACTTCTTAATCGTCATGGAGTTTATCCAGTGGTCAAAAGACAATGATATTCCGGTAGGGCCTGGGCGTGGTTCTGGCGCAGGTTCATTGGTGGCTTATGCACTAAAAATTACCGATTTAGATCCCCTTGAATTCGATCTTCTTTTTGAACGTTTCCTCAATCCAGAGCGTGTTTCTATGCCCGATTTCGACGTGGATTTCTGTATGGATGGACGCGATCGTGTTATCGATCATGTCGCAGAAACCTATGGTCGTGGTGCGGTATCACAAATTATTACCTTTGGTACCATGGCGGCCAAAGCGGTAATTCGAGACGTAGGTCGCGTATTAGGCCATCCTTATGGCTTCGTGGATCGTATTTCGAAAATGATTCCCCCTGATCCAGGCATGACTTTAGCCAAGGCTTTTGAGGCTGAACCACAGTTACAAGTGGCATATGATTCAGATGAAGAAGTCAAAGCCCTAATTGATATGGCGCGTAAGTTAGAGGGGGTCACGCGAAATGCGGGTAAACACGCGGGTGGCGTGGTGATTTCCCCTTCTTTGATTACAGACTTTGCGCCACTTTATTGCGATAATGAAGGGCTTCATCCAGTTACTCACTTTGACAAAAATGACGTGGAATATGCAGGTTTAGTGAAGTTTGACTTCTTAGGTTTGCGTACACTCACCATTATCAAATGGGCATTAGATATGATTAACGCCCGCCTTGCTCGTGAAGGGAAACCGCCAGTCGATATTGCCGCCATTCCATTAGATGATCCCGAATCCTTTGATTTGCTTAAACGGTCTGAAACGACCGCTGTATTCCAGTTGGAATCTCGCGGGATGAAAGATTTGATTAAACGCCTTCAACCAGACTGTTTTGAAGATATTATCGCGTTGGTGGCATTATTCCGACCAGGCCCATTACAATCGGGCATGGTGGATAACTTTATTGACCGCAAACACGGCCGTGAAGAAGTGTCTTATCCTGATGCAAACTACCAACATGAAAGCCTTAAACCGATTTTAGAGCCAACTTACGGTATTATTTTGTATCAAGAGCAAGTTATGCAGATTGCTCAGGTGTTAGCGGGTTATACCCTCGGTGGTGCGGACTTATTACGTCGTGCGATGGGTAAGAAAAAGCCGGAAGAAATGGCGAAACAGCGCTCTGTGTTTAAAGAAGGCGCTGAAAAAAATGGTGTTGATGGCGAACTTTCCATGAAGATTTTCGACTTGGTGGAAAAATTTGCCGGCTATGGTTTCAATAAATCGCATTCTGCCGCTTACGCATTGGTATCTTATCAAACCCTTTGGCTGAAAACCCATTTCCCTGCTGAGTTTATGGCAGCGGTAATGACCTCGGAAATGGATAATACGGATAAAATTGTTGGCTTGTACGATGAATGTTTACGTATGGGTTTAAAAGTCATCCCACCAGATATCAACGTAGGGAAACATCATTTCAGCGTGAATGAAAATGGTGAAATTGTTTACGGTATTGGCGCCATTAAAGGTGTGGGTGAAGGTCCGATTGATGCACTGATTACCGCTCGTAATGAAGGTGGGATTTTTAGAGACTTATTTGATTTATGTGCTCGCGTTGATTTGAAGAAAATTAACCGCCGTACCTTTGAAAGTCTGATCATGTCGGGCGCATTTGATAAGTTAGGGCCACACCGTGCGGCGTTATCTAAGAATTTAGAAGATGCACTCAAAGCTTCAGATCAGCATGCAAAAGATGAGGCCATGGGACAAGCTGATATGTTCGGTGTGCTGACAGAAACTCACGAAGAAGTGGAAAATGCTTATGCCCACACGCCACCTTACACAGAAAAACAAATTTTAGATGGTGAACGTGAAACTCTAGGCTTGTATTTAAGTAGCCATCCGGTGAGCCGTTATTTGAAAGAGCTTTCTCATTACAGCTCTACACGATTAAAAGATCTCACGCCAAACCGCCGTGGACAAATTAGCACGGCAGCTGGTTTGCTAGTATCAACTCGCTTCGCGACGACGAAAAAAGGCAATCGCATCGGTATTGCAACCATTGATGACCGTTCTGGACGTTTGGATTTAACCCTATTCGGTGAAAGCTTAGACCAATTCGGTGAAAAACTGCAAAAAGATACGGTTGTGGTGGTATCTGGCCAAGTGAGTTTTGACGATTTTTCAGGCGGATTAAAAATGTCGGTACGGGATTTAATGACCTTAGATGAAGCGCGTTCCCGTTATGCAAAATCTTTGGCTATCAGTTTGTCTGAGGAGCAGATTAGCCCAAGTTTTATTAAGAAACTGAAAGAAATGTTAGAACCGGTTAGTGGCGGCACTTTACCAATTAACGTATATTATCAAAGCGCAAAAGGTCGTGCGTTATTGCGTTTAGGGATTCAATGGTCGATTACGCCAACGGATGACATTCTAACAGAATTGGTGAATTTGCTCGGTGAAAATGCAGTAGAGCTAGAATTCGGTTAATATTCCAGTAAAAGTGCGGTCAAAAAATCAGTGTTTTTTAACCGCACTTTAGGTGAGATAAACAAAGCGAGAGATAAAATGGAAAAAATCATTATTGATGCAGACAGATTTTTACGCACTATTTCGCGTATTTCCCATGAAATTATTGAAAAGCACCAAGATTTCAGTAATGTGATTTTAGTTGGGGTGAAACGCCGTGGAGCTGAAATTGCCGAATTGATTCAACGTCGCATTGAAGAGTTGAATGGTGTAAGTCTTCCAATGATGGAATTGGATATCACGTTTTACCGCGATGACTTAGAATATGTTGAACCTGAAAATCCAACGCCTGTGTATAGCGGTGCATCAAGTTATATGAATATTCAGGGTAAAGAAGTTATTTTGATCGATGATGTTCTATTCACCGGAAGAACCATTCGTGCCGCGATGGATGCGTTAACGGATTTTGGTCGAGCAGCTAAAATTGAGTTGGTGATTTTAGTGGATCGTGGACATCGTGAATTGCCGATTCGGGCAGATTATGTGGGTAAAAATGTGCCGACCTCTCGCGATGAACAAGTTCAGGTGCGTACATTAAAATATGATGGTTGTTATGAAGTGGCATTATTGCCTAAATAACGATCAGCCTATTGTGAACCTTTGATAAAATTGATAATCTAACGAGCATTATCCTATTATTTTTTAAGACAACTAAAATGAAAAAATCAATGTTAAAATCTCTTTTGTTTGCCATGATCGGTCTGTTTACTTTTTCTCAAGTACAAGCAGAAGAACGCGTTGTGGCGACCGTAAATGGTACACCAATTTTACAAAGCCAAGTGAATGCCGTAATGGGCAAGAAAGGTAGCCAACGAGCAGCATTAGATAAGATTATTGATGATATGCTGACAGAGAAAGCTATCAAAGAATCAGGTATAAAAGTAAACCAAGCGGAAGTAAACCGTATCGTAGAAGATATTGCGGCGAAAAATGGTTTAACTTATGGTCAATTCTTAGATGCATTGGATTATCAAGGCATTTCCTTAAATGCATTTAAACAACAAATTTCTCGCCAAATGTTAATGGCGGGCGTGCGTAACCATGCTATTCAAAACAGCGTGGATGTGACTCGCGAGCAAGTGGATGCATTGGGTAAACAAATGCTCGATGAAGCAAAAGCAAAAGGCACTGCGCAAAAAGTGATGGGCAAAGAGTATGAGGTTCGTCATATTTTATTAAAATTAAACCCATTACTGAATGATGCACAAGCTAAAGCAGAATTAGAGCGTATTCGTAGCGAGATTATTTCTGGCAAAATGACATTTGCTGATGCGGCATTAAAATACTCTAAAGATTATTTATCTGGTGCAAATGGCGGAAGTTTAGGCTATGCCTTCCCAGAAGCTTATGTGGGCCCATTTGCAAAAATGGTTGAAACTACACCACAAGGTACCATTTCAGCACCATTTAAATCTGAATTTGGTTGGCATATCCTTGAAGTAACGGGTAGTCGAGATGGCGATAAAACAGAAGATGCCTATCGTCAAAAAGCTTACGAGCAAATCGTAAATAGCCAATTACAAGAAGCAACCAAAGACTGGGTGAAAGCATTACGTAAAAATGCTGATATTCAATATTTCGATAAATAACAGAAAACGTTAGAATAAGGGGGCATTTTGCCCCTTTGTCGTTTTTATAAAATGAGTGACGCATGAAAAAATTTTTTGTCTTTTTACTGATTCTTTTGCTAATTCTTGGCGGTGTTGGTTTTTGGGGTTATCAAAAATTAACTGAGTTTGTTCATACGCCGGTGAATGTCACGCAAGATCAATTGCT
>CAKQTN010000083.1:0-5411 GCA_934276625.1 uncultured Haemophilus sp. | reverse complement strand
TCAGAAACGGGCTCGAATTCTTATTTAACCACTTACTTCCCGCTTTCAAGAGAAAGCCGCATGAAAGATAACTTTGGTATTTATTTCCAATTAGATGGTGGAAAAGCGGTGCCTTTTGATCATGTGGAAAATCGCACCTTAAATGCACGCGGAAATCGCTTTGAAGTGATTTATCGCTCTTATGAGCCAATTGATGGAAGCCATGTGGATCTGATTGCGCGTGAGCATAATTCGGTGTATTACAAAAACAATCAAGGCATGAGAACAGCTTGGTTAAATTGTCGAGAAGGCTAATTCTCACCGAAAGTGCGGTCGTTTTTAGACGCATTTTTCCAAACAAAAAAGCACGAGGTTAAACTCGTGCTTTTTCTTTTTTATTTCGATTATGCTTTTGCTTGTGCACGTTTCACGAAAATGACTGAAAGCGTGAATGCCACCACAAATGAAATCACCATACCAATGCTGTACATTGCAAGGCTATCCGGTTTGATCGATGGAATACCTAAGAAACCTGCTGCGCCTAATGCAATGGCTTTTACATTGAAGAATGCGATAAAGGCACTTGCTAGGCCTGAACCAATCATCGCCGCAAAGAAAGCCTGACGGTAACGTAAGTTCACCCCGAACATTGCCGGTTCTGTAATCCCTAATAATGCAGAGATACCAGATGGTACCGCTAAACCGCGTACTTTAGGATCTTTTAATGCCACTGCCACACCTAAACAGGCCGCACCTTGTGCGATATTTGACATTGCAGCGATTGGGAAAATAAAGGTACCACCTGTATTTGCCATTTCAGCTAATAATTGTGTTTCAACCGCAATGAAGGTTTGGTGCATACCGGTGATAACGATTGGTGCATAGAATGCCCCGAAGATTGCACCACCCACAAAACCTAAAGTGTCATATAACCAAGTTAAGCCTGATGCAATTAATGAACCTGCTTCACGACCGATTGGACCAATTACGGTGAATGCTAAGAAGCCCGCAATAAAGAGCGAGAATAATGGAGTAATGAGGTTATCTAAGTAGGAAGGCACAAACTTACGGAAGGTTTTTTCTAAGGTGGCTAATACCCAAGCAGACACTAATGTTGGGATGACTGTGCCTTGATAGCCGACTTTTTCAATTTCAAGACCGAATACATTCCAGTATTGGATTTTGCCTTGCGCAAGAGTTAACGCGTAGTTCCAACCGTCTGCTAATGCAGGGTGAACTAATAACATCCCAAGCGCCGCCCCTAAGAATGGGTTACCACCGAATTTACGGGTCGCAGAGAAACCAAGTAATACTGGTAAGAACACAAACGGTGCGTTCGCGATGGTATTAATGAAGTCTACCAAATCCGCAAGTCCCGGGTGCATATCAATCACGCTTAATTCATCAACGAAGAAACCTTTCGCTGTAAGCATGGAGTGAATACCCATTAACAAACCGCCTGCGACGATTGCTGGAATGATTGGCACGAAAATATCTGCTAAGCCTTTCACCAAACGTTGCAATAAGTTTTGATTGCCTGACGCCGCTTCTGCCACTTCGGCTTTGCTCACATCGCCGATACCAAGCAATTTGGTAAGTTCAGCATGGACTTTATTCACTGTGCCTGAACCAAAGATAATTTGATATTGACCGGCGACTGCAAACTGCCCTTTCACGCCTTCAATATTATCAATGCCTTCTTTGTCCACTTTGCTTTCATCGTTTAACACAATACGTAAACGCGTTGCACAATGTGCTGCTGTGGCGATGTTTTCTTTGCCGCCAAGCTTATCAATCACTTGCTGGGCGATTTGAGGGAAGTTCATAGTGCTCTCCTAATGGGTTTCTAGAAAAAGAAAATCGACAGATTGTAACCAAAACAGGGGATAATAACTAGCTATTCAAGCAAATTTTAGGCGAAAAAAAACCGACTTGATTAAGTCGGTTTATATTTGGTGCTCTGGGCGAGACTTGAACTCGCACGGCCTGCGGCCACTACCCCCTCAAGATAGCGTGTCTACCAATTCCACCACCAGAGCGTTTATTCTGTTTTTATTCCTTATTGCGGAATATCGTTATTTTTGTTTTCAACTGCTGGAGCAGCTTGTTGTTGCTGTTGTTGAACTTGTTCAGCAGTTTGAGATAAATCGTCAAATGAACCTTTTTGTACGTTACCACGGTGAGAGTTAATGTTACCTAACACCAAAGCAATCACAAAAAAGCCAGTTGCTAAGATTGCGCTGGTACGGGTTAAAAAGTTACCTGCACCTGCAGAACCAAACATAGTACCTGATGCACCGCCGCCAAATGACGCACCTGCGTTCGCACCTTTACCTTGTTGAACAAGGATAAAGCCGATTAAGGCGATACAAACTAATACATAAATAAATAATAAAATATTGTACATTATTCTTTCTTCTCTAAATTGCGATTTCGCAAGAAAACTGGGAGCAAATGTTATATAAAATTCATACTTTTCGCAAGCGCTTTCCCATTTTTTTTACTTAATTGTATTAAGTTTAATCAATTTTCAGCGTTTAAATCTTCCGATTTTTTGACCGCTCTTTTTCGTTTAGTGGGTGTCGCATTTAAACCTTTTGAAATCTGACTTAAACGACGTAATGCGGTGAAATCCAAAAAACGCACTAAATCCGGCAACATTTGATTAAGCGTAAACATAAATTGCTGATAACTCGCCTGTTTTTGACTGATATCCGTTAATTGTGCTTCCCAATGCGCCGTCATATCAGGTTGTGTGGCAATATCCGGCAAAGCTGAAATGAGGATTCGCCCCGTTTCTGTGCTGTGAATATTTCGTCCTTTTTTGGTCAAAAAGCCTCGTTTAAATAGCAATTCAATAATGCCTGCGCGCGTGGCTTCTGTGCCAAGTCCATCCGTTTCGCGCAGAATTTTTTTCAATTCTTTATCTTGCACAAAACGAGCTATCCCTGTCATGGCGGAAAGCAACGTCGCATCAGTAAACGGTTTCGGTGGCTGTGTTTTTTTACTCACCACTTCGCCTCGTTCGCAGTACAGGATCTGTCCTTTCTCCACGATCGGCAATAGCGGCTCTTGATTTTCATCTTCGTCTTCTTTACCAAGCAATTCTTTCCAACCCGCGGTTTGCAAGTTGCGCGCTTGAGCCACAAAAGTACCGCCCGCAATACTTAAGGTAATTTTACTTTTACGATATTCCGCATCTGGACAGAATTGCAATAAATACTGGCGCGCAATCAATTCATAAATACGTTGTTCATCAATACTTAAATTGATCGAGCGCGTGTTAGCTGTCGGAATAATTGCATGGTGTGCTTCCACTTTTTTATCATTCCAACAACGATTACGTTGCTCGCTATCCACCACTGATGGCAAGGTTTGATAAATCTGACAATGCTGCGAAATCGCATTCATCACTTTATGTCGTTCAGCAAAATGCTCTTCTGGCAAATAGCGACAATCAGAACGCGGATAGGTAATTAAACGATGGGTTTCATATAACCGCTGACAGGTATCCAACACGCTTTGCGCTGACATGCCAAACCGTTTTGCCGCATCAATCTGCAATGCTGACAAGGAATAAGGCAAAGGGGCGGTTTCTTTTTCTCGCTTATCCACATATTCGGTCACCTCGGCAGGTTGATCCGTAATGCGTTTCACCACATTTTCAGCTAAGCCTAAAGACAGTACGCGGCCATCTTCATCTTGGTAGTCTTCACAAGCCTTACTTGGTTGCCAAAGTGCAGAAAAAAGTGCGGTTGGATTTTCAGATGTTTTTTCTTCTTTTACCCACGCCAACACTTCATAGAAATCTTTTGGTTGGAAATTTTCAATTTCCAAATCACGGCGCACAATCAAGCCTAATACGGGGGTTTGCACTCGTCCAACAGAAAGTACACCATCGTAACCCGCTTGGCGACCGCGAATGGTATAGGCGCGAGTCATATTAATGCCATAAAGCCAGTCCGCACGCGCACGCGCCAGTGCAGAGGTGGCCAATGGAATAAAATGACGATTTGGTTGGAGTTTTTGTACCGCTTTTTCGACCGCACTAGGGTTAAGATCGCTAATCAAACAACGCAAAATGCTATCGCGTTTTTCCGCTGATAAATTGGCATAACTAAACACTTCATCCACCAGCAACTGCCCTTCTCTATCCGGGTCACCCGCGTTAACTAAAACATCGGCTTGATGAATCAGTTTTTCTACCACAGAAAGTTGCTTTTTCACTTCTTTTCGCGGTAACAGAATCCATTTTTCAGGAATGATGGGTAAATGTTCTAAACGCCATTGTTTAAATTTAGGATCGTAGGCATCCGGTTCTGCCTGTTCGAGCAAATGCCCCACGCACCAAGTCACAACATCATCATTGCCGCATTTAATAAAACCATCCCCCCGTTGATGAGGTTTTGGCAATACATCGGCAATCGCTCGCCCAAGACTGGGTTTCTCGGCAATAAACAGGCGCATAAGATTAGTCGATCTGACGACGGCCTAAGAAAGAATGGGTTAAGGTAGTACCGTCCACGGTTTCTAATTCCCCACCGACAGGGATCCCATGGGCAATTCGGCTCACTTTAATATTATGTTGATGGCAAATTTCCGCAATATAATTGGCTGTCGCATCGCCTTCCACCGTTGGATTGGTCGCTAAAATAACTTCATGGAAAGATTCTTCAACCAAACGTTTTTGCAATAAATCTAAACCAATTTCTTTCGGACCAATACCATCTAAAGGCGATAAATGCCCCATTAAGACAAAATAACGCCCAGAAAATTGGCCTGTTTGCTCAATGGCCTGAATGTCTGCCGGCATTTCCACCACGCAAAGCAAACCTGAATTTTGACGGCGAGGATTGTTACAAATATTACACGTTTCCTCTTCGGTAAAATCACGACACTGTGAACAATGCCCAATTTTAGACATTGCTTCCGTTAACGCGCGTGCTAAGTTCATCCCACCGCTACGATTGCGCTGTAAAAGATGATAAGCCATACGCTGCGCTGATTTCGGGCCAACACCCGGCAAGCAACGAAGATTTTCAATAAGATGTTCTAAAAGTGGACTGCTTTGCATGGTATTTATGATGGGATAAAATGGATGGTGTGTGAATCGGTAAACTCACACACCCGATGAATTAAAATGGAAGTTTCATTCCTGGCGGTAATGGCATGCCTGCGGTTACAGAAGCCATTTTTTCTTTTTGTAATTCTTCTGCACGACGTACTGCATCGTTGAATGCGGCAGCGATTAAATCTTCCAACATTTCTTTATCGTCTTCCATTAAAGAAGGATCGATCTCAATACGACGACAGTTGTGCGCACCATTAATGGTGATTTTTACTAAACCCGCACCACTTTCGCCAGTTACTTCTAATTGGGCAATTTCTTCCTGCATTTTTTGCATTTTTTCTTGCATTTGTTGGGCTTGTTT
>CAKQTN010000082.1:0-5518 GCA_934276625.1 uncultured Haemophilus sp. | reverse complement strand
TTAGCAGATGCAGTAAAAGTGACCCTTGGCCCTAAAGGTCGTAATGTCATTTTAGATAAATCATTTGGTGCACCAACCATCACTAAAGATGGTGTATCTGTTGCACGTGAAATTGAATTAGAAGATAAATTTGAAAATATGGGTGCACAAATGGTGAAAGAGGTTGCCTCTAAAGCCAATGATGCAGCCGGTGATGGTACAACAACTGCAACAGTACTTGCTCAAGCTATTGTAAATGAAGGCTTAAAAGCTGTGGCTGCAGGTATGAACCCAATGGATTTAAAACGCGGTATCGATAAAGCAGTAAGTGCGGTTGTTACTGAGCTTAAAAATTTATCTAAACCTTGTGAAACCTCTAAAGAAATTGAGCAAGTAGGGACAATTTCTGCTAACTCTGACAGCATTGTGGGTCAATTAATTGCTCAAGCAATGGAAAAAGTGGGTAAAGAAGGCGTGATTACTGTAGAAGACGGTACAGGCCTTGATGATGAATTAGCAGTTGTGGAAGGGATGCAATTCGATCGTGGTTACTTATCACCTTATTTCATCAACAAACCAGAAACGGCAACTGTTGAATTAGATAATCCATATATTCTTTTAGTAGACAAAAAAGTATCAAACATTCGTGAATTACTTCCAGTATTAGAAGGTGTTGCAAAAGCGGGTAAACCATTATTAATTATAGCTGAAGATATCGAAGGTGAAGCACTTGCAACCTTAGTAGTGAACACTATGCGCGGTATTGTGAAAGTGGCAGCAGTGAAAGCACCTGGTTTTGGTGATCGTCGTAAAGCAATGTTACAAGATATTGCGATCTTGACAGCAGGTACTGTGATTTCTGAAGAAATCGGTATGGAACTTGAAAAAGCGACATTAGAAGATTTAGGTCAAGCGAAACGTGTTGTTATCAACAAAGACAATACCACGATTATCGATGGTGTGGGTGATGAAGCACAAATCAAAGGTCGCGTAGCGCAAATTCGTCAACAAATCGAAGAATCAACGTCTGATTATGACAAAGAAAAACTTCAAGAACGCGTGGCTAAACTTGCCGGCGGCGTAGCTGTAATCAAAGTAGGTGCAGCAACTGAAGTTGAAATGAAAGAGAAAAAAGATCGTGTGGATGATGCATTGCATGCAACTCGTGCAGCAGTTGAAGAAGGTATCGTTGCTGGTGGTGGTGTTGCATTAGTTCGTGCTGCAACCAAAGTCGCGGCAACCTTAAAAGGTGATAACGAAGAACAAGATGTAGGTATCAAACTTGCATTACGTGCAATGGAAGCGCCACTTCGTCAAATCGTCACTAACGCAGGTGAAGAAGCATCTGTTGTGGCAAGTGCGGTTAAAAATGGCGAAGGTAACTTTGGTTATAACGCAGGTACTGAACAGTATGGAGACATGATCGAAATGGGTATTTTAGATCCAACTAAAGTCACTCGTTCTGCGTTACAATTCGCCGCGTCAGTAGCGGGCTTAATGATTACCACTGAATGTATGGTGACCGATCTTCCAAAAGATGATAAAGCCGATTTAGGCGCTGTCGGCATGGGCGGTATGGGAGGCATGGGCGGAATGATGTAATTCCCCTTTGCGAAAGAAAGTGCGATCGTTTTTCTTTATAGAAATGCGATCGCATTTTTATTTGTGTGGTGCTACACTTTAATGGTTTTCGATGATTTTATAGGTATAACAATGACAATTTCCCAAACTGAACTTAATCAACAACTCAAATCTGCCGGTATTGGTATTAATGCAACTGAATTACATGGCTTTTTGAGCGGCTTAATTTGTGGTGGACTGAAAGATCAAAGCTGGTTACCGCTTTTATATCAATTCAGTAACGATAACCACGCCTATCCAACCGCATTAATTCAGCCAATTACCGAAATCTATGAACAGATTGGTAAAACCTTAGGGGATGTAGAAGGGTTTGATTTTGAATTGGGATTAACCGAAGATGAGAGCGTGTTTGCTCGCGCAGACAGCCTATCAGACTGGGCAAACCAATTTTTATTGGGTTTAGGGCTTGTTCAGACTGAATTGGGTAAAGAAAAAGGCGAAATTGGCGAAGCGGTAGATGATTTACAAGATATTTGCCAGCTCGGTTATGAAGAAGATGATGACGAAGAAGAGCTTGCCGAAGCCTTAGAAGAAATTATTGAATATGTTCGCACCATTGCCATGCTGTTTTACACCCATTTCAACGATGATGCACAAGAAATAAAACCGATATTACATTAAAAGGAGCGAAACATGGATCTCGCATACATGGCGGCATTACCGCAAGAGGAATTTACAGAACGTCGTCAAAAAGTATTCGCACAAATGCAGCTAAATTCTGCTTTATTGCTATTTTCCGAAATTGAAAAGCGTCGTAATAACGACTGCGATTTTCCTTTCCGTCAAGACAGCTACTTTTGGTATTTAACGGGATTTAATGAGCCAAATGCAGCGTTGTTATTGATTAAAACGGAAGGTGCGGAAAAGACAGTGGTATTTCTTCGTCCGCGAGATCCTTTACTTGAGACATGGAATGGTCGTCGATTAGGTGTTGAGCGAGCACCGCAAAAACTCAATGTTGATGAAGCGTATTCTATTGATGATTTCAAAACTGAATTTCCAAAATTAACGGAAAAATTGACCGCACTTTATCACGTGGCCGATCGTCATCCTTGGGGCGATAAATTATTAGCCGAAAGTGCGGTGAAATTTTACGCTGTTTTTGATTGGCAGCCGATGTTAAGTGAAATGCGCTTAATTAAATCACCAAATGAAATTCGATTAATGCAGCAAGCGGGACAAATTACAGCATTCGGACATATTAAAGCGATGCAAGTGACTCGTCCAAATCGTTTTGAATATGAAATTGAAAGCGAAATTCTGCATGAATTTAATCGTCATGGAGCAAGATTTCCATCTTATAACTCCATTGTTGCTGGTGGTGATAATGCCTGTATTTTGCACTACACCGAAAATGATCAACCATTAAAAGATGGCGATCTTGTGTTGATTGATGCAGGGTGTGAGTTTGCTATGTATGCAGGTGATATCACACGTACATTCCCGGTGAACGGTAAATTTACTCAGCCACAACGTGAGATTTATGAATTAGTTTTAAAAGCACAAAAACGTGCGATTGAGCTATTAGTGCCTGGTAATTCAATTAAACTGGCAAATGATGAAGTGATCCGTATTAAAACTCAAGGCTTGGTGGATTTAGGCATTCTGAAAGGGGATGTCGATAAGCTGATTGAAGAAAAAGCTTATCGTCAATTTTATATGCATGGTTTAGGCCATTGGCTTGGCTTGGATGTGCACGATGTTGGCCGTTATGATGATGAACGTAGCCGTACACTTGAAGTAGGGATGATCATCACAGTTGAGCCAGGTATTTATATTTCAGAAGAGGCGGATGTGCCTGCTCAATATAAAGGCATTGGCGTGCGTATCGAGGATAACTTGCTCATGACAGAATATGGCAATAAAAATCTGACCGCGGCGGCACCAAAAGAAATCGATGACATTGAAAATTTAATGAAAAATTGAGAAGAATTCTCAAAAATGTGATCTAGTGCAAGTTTTTTGTCCAGTTAAGCTGCTAATATACTGTCAGATAAAAAAGACCAATCAAATCAGTAAGGAGTCGATTATGTACAAACACGTTTTAGTTGCGGTAGATCTTTCTGATGAAAGTGAATTTCTACTCAAAAAAGCTGTGGGAATTGCAAAACGTAATGATGCGCAACTTTCCATCATCCATGTAGATGTAAACTTCTCGGATCTCTATACTGGTTTAATTGATGTCAATATGTCATCTATGCAAGATAGAATCTCGAGCGAAACCCAAAAAGCGCTAATTAATTTAGCGGAACATGCGGGTTATCCAATAAAAGAAAAATTGAGCGGTAGCGGTGATTTAGGTCAAGTTTTGACAGACGCTATTGATCAGTATGATGTAGATCTACTAGTGACAGGTCATCACCAAGATTTCTGGAGTAAATTAATGTCTTCAACACGTCAAGTGATGAATACCATTAAAATTGATATGTTGGTTGTGCCACTTCGCGACGAATAGTGATCAAAAATTATTTTAGCTCTATTAAAATAACGTAAATTTTAACCGCACTTCTCAATTAATGCAGTAGAGTGCGGTTTTCTTTTTTAAGATCAGTGAAAAAGCCTTTTTCTCTAGGTCAAAATATGCAAGAATAGCAAGCTTATTTTATAAATCGTGATCGAGATAGAGACACAAGGTTTTATCAATGAAAACAACAGCAGAAATTAGACAGTCATTCCTTGATTTTTTCCATAGCAAGGGGCATCAGGTCGTCGCAAGTAGTTCGCTTGTGCCTGAAAATGATCCGACATTGCTTTTCACTAATGCCGGTATGAACCAATTTAAAGACGTGTTCCTTGGTATGGACAAACGTCCTTACACACGTGCGACAACAGCACAACGTTGTGTACGCGCAGGTGGTAAGCATAATGACTTAGAAAACGTCGGTTATACGGCGCGTCACCATACTTTCTTTGAAATGCTAGGCAACTTCAGCTTTGGCGACTATTTCAAACATGATGCGATTAATTTTGCGTGGGAGTTCTTAACCTCTCCACAATGGCTCGGGTTACCAAAAGAAAAATTATGGGTAACCGTGTATGAAACTGATAATGAAGCTTATGATATTTGGCATAAAGAAGTTGGTGTGCCAGCAGAGCGTATTATTCGTATCGGTGATAACAAAGGTGCGCCTTATGCATCAGATAACTTCTGGGCAATGGGTGATACCGGTCCTTGTGGCCCATGTACCGAAATTTTCTACGATCACGGTGAGCACATTTGGGGGGGACCTCCAGGTTCACCTGAAGAAGATGGTGACCGTTATATCGAAATTTGGAACGTGGTATTCATGCAATTTAACCGTCAAGCAGACGGCACAATGGAAAAATTACCACGTCCATCTGTTGATACTGGGATGGGGTTAGAGCGTATTTCTGCTGTATTACAGCACGTAAACTCTAACTATGAGATCGATATTTTCCAAAAATTAATTGCGAAAACAGCTGAAATCGTCGGAACAACAGATTTAACCAATAAATCATTACGCGTAATTGCAGACCACATTCGTTCTTGTGCCTATTTAATTGCAGATGGCGTAATTCCATCAAACGAAGGTCGCGGTTATGTATTACGTCGTATTATCCGTCGAGCGGTACGTCATGGTCACTTGTTAGGTGCTAAAGAAGCATTCTTCTACAAACTTGTGCCAACCTTAATTGAAGTCATGGCGGAAGCCGGCAAAGAAGTTAAGGAAAAACAAGCGAATGTCGAAAAATTACTTCGTTTAGAAGAAGAACAATTTGCTCGTACATTAGAGCGCGGATTAAGCTTATTAGACGATGCGCTTGCTCAAGTGAAAGATGGTGTGTTGTCAGGTGAAGTTGCCTTTAAACTTTATGATACTTATGGCTTCCCACTTGATTTAACTGCAGACGTATGTCGTGAGCGTGATATTGCAAT
>CAKQTN010000081.1:0-5528 GCA_934276625.1 uncultured Haemophilus sp. | reverse complement strand
CATAATGTTTGGTTGGAGCCTGTTAAGGATGCAAAAGGGCAATATGTGGTTAAATTTGGTCATGAGGAAACTGAAACCTATCCTCAAAGCAAATTAAAAGCAGTACGCCTACTCGATGCTAAAGGCCAATTGCAAAATGCCACAGTGAACTTTAAGGAAGGCGAAGCACACTTTGCCGCACCTGATGCTGCCATCGCATTTATTCGCTTTGATAATGGTGTTTGGTCAAAATTACCAAGCGGTAAATATGTCGAAAAAACCAAACAACAAGCACCTGAAGCTGTACTTAGTGTTAATCCGATCAAATTCGGTAAAGCGATTTTACACTGGGATGCGCAAGCAAATAAATCACACAACATGGATTATGAATTAATCCCTCAAAGTGAACCGAAAGCGGGACAACCTCTCGATATTCTCGTGTTAGTAAAAGGTAAACCTGTACAGGGCATCAAAGTGGGTTTAGGTGAAGATCACCCATTCAACTTAACCAATGAAAAAGGTATCGCACAATTCACCCCTAAAGCGGGTTATAACAAAGTTTGGGCTGAATTTGACGAGCCAGTTAAAGAAAACCCTGACTATACCGAGCGCAGTGTTGAATATATGCTGACTTTTGATGCGAAGTAATGAAAAGAGTTGTATTTTTAACCGCACTTTTCACCTGGCTGTGCGCACCATCAGCATTGGCTCATAGTTTGCATGTTTTTGCACAATATGATGGACGCACAGTCTCTGGTAAAGCCTATTATTCCGATATGACCCCAGCGGCAGAAACCTATATGGAAATTTTGCAAGCAGGCCAGGACTCCCCTCTATTGGAAGGCAAAACGGATCGCGATGGGCAATTTGCCTATCCGATCAATACCACTACCGAAGGTGCCATTAAAGTAGTGATAGAAGGTGAAGAAGGACATCGAGCCTCAATTGTTGCCAACAGAGTATCTGCACAAGCTACTAATAATAGTGACAATGCATTGATGTTGGTCCGCGAAGATATTTCTAAATTAAAAGACAAAATTTACCTGCACGATATTATTGGTGGTATCGGTTATATTGTTGGTATTTTTGGCTTATGGGCATTGATTAGAGCCTCAAAGATGACGCGTGCGTCGCAATCTAAGGAAAGATAATATGCATTTATCGGAAGGTGTACTGCATACGCCAGTCTTACTTGGTGGAGCGGCTGTGGCGTTAGTCTGCGTAATGATTGGTCTGAAACGCCTTAATTCTCAGCAACTCCCACTGACAGCATTGTTTGCTGCTGCTTTTTTTGTTGCGGGTACCATTCATGTACCGGTTGGCATTGGTAGCGTGCATCTCATCTTAAACGGCATGGCCGGTCTATTTCTTGGCTGGGCGGTATTCCCTGCCTTTTTAATCGCATTGGTATTACAAGCCCTGCTCTTTTCCTTCGGGGGATTTGCCGTATTAGGTGTCAATTTATGCGTAATGGCATTACCTGCCCTTATTGTACATTGGCTATTTGCAAAAAGACTTGAAAATGATAATTCCCGTCGTACTCAAATTGCAGCAGGTATTGGTGCTGGTGTAATCGGTGTTGGTGGTGCTGCCTTGCTCGCTTCTTTAGTCTTGGCTCTAGATGGCGGTAAAGCCTACAGCGATCTGATCATGCTACTGGTGATATCACATATTCCCGTATTTATTATCGACAGTATCGTCAGTGTCGGGGTGGTCTTATTGTTAAACAAAATGTATCCAACAGCGCTCAGTGTGGTGAAATGAATTTTCTTATTTTTTTTCAACCGCACTTGCGATTAATTTATGTGTTTTTGTGTGGACTTATCGTCAGCACAATGACACATATTTCAACGCTTATTATCCTTAATCTGATCGTATTCAGCGGGTTACTTATTGCGCTAATTCGCTATCAAAAATCCCTCGCCGATTATTTTAAATATTGGTTGAAACTGAATTTCTTTACTTTGCTTGTTTGGTTGACCTTAAGTTGGAAAATCACTGAACAAGGCTTAGCATTGAATCCAATGGGTATTCAGCTCGCGCTACTCATCACGCTACGTTTCAATTTAATTTTAAGCTTAACTCGCCTCTTGTTAATTGATATGAACGAGAGCCTTTTATTGCAAGCATTGTGTCGTTTGCCATTACCTGAAAAACTACTTCACCTCTTTGTTCTCACTGTGCGCTATATTTCAGTGTTCAGTGAAGTACATAAAAAGATGGATATGGCAATGCGCGCGCGCGGATACCAGCCAAAACTTAACGGCAGAACCTTATTTATAGCCGCGCAACGTGTGGCATTATTATTAATTCATGCTCTCGTTAAAGCAGAAAAAACAGAAATGGCGCTAAAAGCCCGTGGTTTTCAGCTGCATGATGTGAAAAAAACACAGGATAAATCTTGATGAACGTCCTTGAAGTCAAACAATTACAGATCATGCGCGAACAACGCATGATTATTGATAACCTTTCTTTTGAACTCCCTGAAGGTCATCGCCTTTTTTTACAAGGTGATATTGGTTGTGGAAAATCGACGCTATTACACTGCCTATTAGGGTTTATACCTTACCAACATGGAGAAGTTCGCTGGTTCGATCGAACATGCCATCAAGAAAAGGATTTTGTACCGTTACGTGGAAAGGTGGGAATCTGTTTCCAGCATGCGGGCGATCAACTTTTTGGTCCAACCGTACTTGATGATGTGGCGTTTGGTCCACTTAATCAGGGCTTGAACAGAAATGAAGCCTATCAAATTGCATTACAGCAACTAGAACGTCTGAATATTGTTAGGTTAAAAGATCGCTCTGTGAATACCTTATCTGGTGGAGAACAGAACTTTACTGCTCTGGCCGGCGTACTGGCGATGCAGCCAAAAGTATTGTTATTGGATGAGCCAACCAATGGACTGGATGTAAAAAATATCGCAAAACTGACTGCACTTTTACGTGAACTACAGTTACCAATGCTTATTGCCTCACATGATTTACGCTTTAGTGAAACACTTGCGGATTCCTGTTTGTCTTTAGCCACAGATAATGATGGCTAAATGCATTCATAATGCGTAAGAAAATAATTCAATAAAAAACGGGCGAACCATTAAGTTCGCCCGTAATCTATTTATAACGCTAATCAAGCCACAAGTGCGGTTTCTTTTAAGCGATTTTTTAATTTCGCATATTCAGTTACCACATAGCGTTCAGCCCAGGCTTGGTCTTCGATTTTATCAATACGAACCGCACTGTATTTGTATTCCGGTGTTCTAGAACCCGGGTTCAAATGTTCAGCGGTTAATTCGTTACATTTACCGATCCACCATTGATAGGTCATATAACAAGCGCCTTTGTTTGTACGAGTGCTCACATCTGCACGAGAAATAACTCTACCACGAGAAGAAGCAATCCAAACCAAGTCGTTGTTTTTAACACCCAACTCTTTGGCGTCTTGATCGTTCATTTGTACGAATCCCGGTTCATCCGCAAGTGCCGCAAGTGCACGGCAGTTACCGGTCATAGAACGGCAGGAGTAGTGACCAACTTCACGTACTGTAGAAAGTATCAATGGGAATTCTTCAGAGAGATCTTCCATTGGTGGTTCCCAGTCGCAAGCAAAGAACTCAGCTTTGCCATTTGGACGGTCGAAGATTTGGCCTTTATACAAGTATGTTGTACCTTGATCTTCAGGGCCCTCATCAGTACATGGCCATTGGATATAACCCATGCCTTCCATTTTTTCGTAGGTTGCCCCTTTGTAAATTGGGCAAAGTGAACGAAGTTCATCCCAAATTTCTTTGGTATTGTTATAGTGCATTGGGTAGCCCATTGCTGTAGCAAGTTCGCTAATGATTACCCAGTCATCCTTGACATCGCCAGTTGGCTCAACGGCTTTATAGAAACGTTGGAAACCACGGTCAGCGGCACTATACACACCTTCATGTTCAGCACAAGAAGTCGCAGGTAATAAAATATCTGCTTCTGCGGCTGTTTGAGTCATGAAGATATCTTGAACGATAAGAAGTTCAACTTTCTCGAAGGCTTTTTTAACAGCATTAATATCAGGCTCAGTTTGTAATGTATCTTCACCCATAATATAGAATGCTTTAATTTTATCTTCCATGATCGCTTTAGGTACTTCACTCAACGGCACACCTGGTTTGGTTGGAATAGATGGCACGCCCCAAGCTTTCGCAAATTTTGCATTAATTTCTGGATCAGCAAAACTTTGATAGCCTGGTAATGTGTTGAATAACGCGCCCATATCGCACGCACCCTGTACGTTGTTTTGTCCACGCACTGGGTTTACCCCAACATTTGGTTTACCTAAGTTACCGGTAAGCATTGCCAAGCTTGCTAATGCACGCACGGTTTCTACACCTTGACGGAATTGGCAAACGCCCATACCCCATAAGATAGTAGCGGTTTCCGCTTTTGCATAAGTGCGGGCAATTTCACGCAACATTTCAGGCTCAATACCTGTGATGTGTTGAGTGGATTCCGGTGTATAAGCTTTCACGGTTTCATAGAACGCATCGAAGTTTTCGGTGTGTTCATCAATAAATTTTTGATCTTGTAACCCTTCTTCCAAAATCACATTCATCATCGCATTCAAGAATGCTACGTTAGACCCGTTAGCAAGCGGTGCATAAATATCCGCAATACGGGCTGTTTCGATTTTACGAGGGTCACAAACAATGATTTTCGCCCCTTTTGCTTTGGCGTGGTTAATCCGACGCGCCACAATAGGGTGTGAAGTGGAGGCATTATAGCCAAAAATGAATACGCATTTGGTATCTTCAATCTCAACAATTGAGTTGGACATTGCGCCGTTACCGACCGATTTGAGCAGACCTGTTACAGAAGGGCCGTGTCACACGCGCGCACAACAGTCAATGTTGTTATTTCCTAATACCGCACGGGCGAATTTTTGCATAACGAAGTTCACTTCGTTACCTGGTCCACGGGAAGAACCCGTTACCATAATCGATTCGTTACCGTACTTTTCTTTGATTTCACTGAGACGTCTTGCTGTGTAAGAAATCGCTTCTTCCCAGCTCACTGGTGTGAATGGTTCGCCACGTTTGTAGCGGATCATCGGTTGAGTTAGGCGAGGAGTCAGGATTTTTGTATCATGCACAAAATCCCAGCCATAATATCCTTTTAGGCATAACTCCCCTTCGTTTGTCTTGCCGTTTGCACCTTCAGCTCCCACAATTTTGTTGTTTTCCACCAAAAGATGGATTTTACAACCTGAGGCACAATACGGACATACGGTAATTACTTTTTTAATAGCCATAGTAACGTCCTTATTTTAGATACAACACGAGGTTAGAGATAGAATTAGAATAATTAATTCTGGGTATATATTACACCCAAAATCAGTTTATAGTCTTACAAAAAACATGGATTTATTGATATAAAACAGGTTTTCGTAATATTTTTAAAATATTTTAGAAAATCACCCTCACTTTTTTACAAAACAGGAATCTCTTCAAGCGATCTTCCCTCTTTTAAAAAATCATACATAAATTGCACAGACTCTTTTACGCTTTCTGT
>CAKQTN010000080.1:0-5570 GCA_934276625.1 uncultured Haemophilus sp. | reverse complement strand
TAGAACCGTCCGGTAAAGTAATAATAGGCATAATTTTTCCTTATACAGTGGTCGCCCATACGAAAGGCAACATGCAAATAATGATTAAAAACAAACCGCACTTTCATTCACTCCCACTATCGAGCAAACCAAGTGCGGCGGAGAATTTTAGCACTTTCCACCACACTTGTTAATATCTCGCTGAATTCTTTCCAATGAGTAAATAATGATTTTCCTGATAGCTACTTTATCTATTCAAAATTTCCGATAAAATGACCGCACTTTTGATAAACAGCAATTAAAGGAAACTCTATGAACGTATTAGTATTGAAATCAAGCATCCTTGCAGATAACTCTCAAAGTAATAAATTAGCCGATTACACCATTGAAAAATTAAAAGACCACAATATTGTAGTACGTGATTTAGCGGCGCAACCCCTTCCCCATTTTGATGTAACAGCGGCAACTGCAGTACGTGGTGAACCTAAAACAGCGGAAGAAAATGCTCTTTTAGCCTTATCTGATGAGTTAGTGGCTGAATTAAAAGCAGCAGATATCATCGTAATTGGTGCACCTATGTATAACTTAGGCATCCCAACGCAACTTAAATCTTATTTTGATTTTATTGCTCGCCCTCGTGTAACTTTCCAATACACCGCAAATGGCCCTGAAGGTTTACTTCAAGGCAAAAAAGCGATTGTATTAGCGAGCTTTGGTGGCATGTATGATGAAAACAACAATGTGACGAATTACTTAAAAGCGATTTTAGGTTTTGTTGGCATTACCGATGTTCAGTTTGCTTATGCAAAAGGTATTGGATTAGGTGCAGAGGCAATTGAAAAAGCACAACGTTCAGCAAGAAATAAAATTGATGAGATCGTTGCTTCTCTCTAATCACTGGAGCTACTTCTTCTATTAAGCCATTTTGAGATATGCCTCGAAATGGCTTTTTTCTAATCAATGTCCTCTATTTTTAATATCTTTGGTTAAAAATTAAAAAAATATTGTAAAATCACGCCAATTTTTTGATTATTTTCTTGACTTATGCATTATGCACTAGTTTAATAGTGCAAAAGTTCAAAATACAGGATTGATTATGAAAAATACCCCTTTTATTGCGGTGACCTCTCAACCGGTTCCCTATCATGCCGACACCACCGCAATTTTTAATACACTATGTCAACAGAACTCAAATTCTCTTCTACTCGACTCTGCCGAAATTGGCAGTAAAAATAGCTTACAGAGCCTTATTCTAATTAATGCTGCCGTTAAAATTACTTGTTTAGGCAATCAGGTGACCTTTAGAGCACTGAATGCGAACGGCAAACAAGTATTAAACGAAATTCATCCTGTATTAAGCCAACTCGGTACCGTAAGTGCGATTAATTTTGAAAATGAATTTTCTGTACAATTCGCGCCGCTCGACAATCAATTAGATGAAGACAGCAAATTACAAGCTGCAACCATTTTTGATGGACTTCGTGTAATTTCTAACCATTATCAACATAGCAGCACACCTGTCTTTTTAGGTGGTTTATTTGCTTATGATTTGGTGGCAAATTTTATTCCAATGCAAGGTGTTGCATTAAAAGATGATGGCATTAACTGCCCTGATTACAGTTTCTATCTGGCAGAAAACTTAATTACCATTGATCACCAAAGCCAACAAGCTACCTTAAAAAGCTTCTGTTTTAGTCAAGAAGAACAAGTGGAAGTCGCAAAAACGGCTCTTTCTATTGCACAAAAATTAAAAAATATTGATGGCGTACTTTCCATTAAAGCGGCAAGTGATGAAGTCAGCACCAACTTTGAAGATCCTGAATTTACAGGTATCGTTAAAGCGTTAAAACATCACATTAATATTGGTGATGTATTCCAAATCGTGCCATCCCGCCGTTTTTCATTGGCTTGCCCGAATACCCTTGCGAGCTATGCACAATTAAAACATAACAATCCAAGCCCTTATATGTTCTACATGAACGATGAGGATTTCATTTTATTCGGTGCATCACCAGAAAGTGCATTGAAATATGCACCGGACAATCGCCAATTAGAAATTTACCCAATTGCAGGTTCTCGTCCACGTGGGTTTGATGCCCATGGTAATATTGACCCAGAATTAGATGCACGTTTGGAATTAGAATTGCGTCTTGATCATAAAGAACAAGCTGAACATTTAATGTTAGTGGATTTGGCCCGTAATGACATTGCTCGTGTTTGCCAAAGCGGTACGCGTAAAGTCGCTGAATTAATGCAAGTGGATCGCTATTCGCACATCATGCATTTGGTTTCTCGCGTAGTGGGTAAACTTCGTCCTGAACTTGATGCTCTACACGCTTATCAAGCTTGTATGAATATGGGGACGTTAACTGGCGCGCCTAAAATTAAAGCGATGCAGTTAATTTATCAATTTGAACAACAAAAACGTCACAGCTACGGTGGTGCGGTCGGTTATCTTACATCTGACGGTCGTTTTGATACTTGTATCGTGATTCGTTCTGCCTTTGTACAAAATGGCATTGCCCATATTCAAGCAGGCTGTGGGGAAGTATTGGATTCTGATCCTCAAATGGAAGCAGATGAAACTCGCCATAAAGCGGCTGCAGTGCTTAAAGCAATCAAACAAATCAATACCCAAGCAAAATAAGGACGATAAATTATGGCTAATATTCTCTTTTTAGATAATTTTGATTCATTCACTTATAACTTAGTGGATCAATTCCGTGTGCTTGGACATAACGTAAAAATTTATCGTAATGACACCAATTTAGAACAAGTGGTACAAGAAGCATTAAATACACCCGATACGATTCTTGCGCTCTCACCAGGGCCTGGTACTCCGGCAGAAGCGGGCATCTTACTCCCGCTCATTGAACGTTTAAAAAATGATGTGCCCATTATAGGTATTTGCTTAGGCCATCAAGCGCTTATTCAAGCCTTTGGTGGAGAGGTTGTACATGCAGGCGAAGTATTACATGGTAAAGTATCGCGCATTCAACACGATAACCAAGCCATGTTTAAAGATATTGCCAACCCAATGCCTGTGGCTCGTTATCACTCTTTGATGGGTAAAAATCTGCCTGACGAATTTATTGTCAATGCCGATTACAATGGTATCGTGATGGCAATTCGTCATAAAACCTTGCCAATTTGTGCTTTCCAATTCCACCCAGAAAGCATCCTTACTGTGCAAGGTTCCAAATTATTACAACAATCTGTGGAATGGTTATTAAACAGAGATTAAGGAAGAAAAAATGATTACCGTATATGGATTAAAAGAAGTGCTTGCACCTCGTCGTCAAGATATTGCTGAAGTAATTTATAACTGTTTAAACCTTGGTTTAGACATTCCTCGCGGAAAACATGCAATTCGTTTTTTATGTTTAGATAAAGAAGATTTCCTTTATCCTATCGATCGTAACGATGATTATACCGTTATTGAAATTAACCTCATGCAAGGTCGTATGGAAGGTACAAAAAAACGTTTAATCAAAATGCTCTTCAGCGAACTCGAATACAAAATTGGTATTAAATCTCATAACGTTGAAATTACGATTAAAGAACAACCAGCGCACTGCTGGGGCTTCCGTGGTATGACTGGCGATGAAGCGCGCGATTTAGATTACGATATTTACGTATAAGGGACGAGATTATGCAAACGGCTCAATTATTAGAACAACTTTACAGCGGAAAAACACTTAATAAAGAAGAAAGTGCGGTCATTTTTAATGCTATTATGCAAGGCGAACTGAATAACGAACAAATCGCTGCCATGCTGATTGCGTTAAAAGTACGTGGCGCCACTATTGATGAATTAAGTGGTGCGGTATCTGCGTCTTTGCAAAATGCCAAATCATTCCCTCGTCCTGACTACCCTTTTGCCGATATTGTGGGCACTGGCGGTGATGGTCAAAACACAATTAATATTTCTACTGCCAGTGCCATTGTTGCAGCCTCTATGGGTGCCAAAGTAGCCAAACACGGTAACCGTAGCGTATCAAGTAAATCCGGTGCCAGTGATGTATTAACCGCACTCGGTGTAAATGTGAATGCCACGCCAGAACAAGCGCGTCAAGCACTTGACGATATTGGGGTATGTTTCTTATTTGCTCAACAATATCACAGTGGGTTTAAACATGTTGCCCCTGTTCGTGCGGCATTAAAAACACGTACGCTTTTTAATATTTTAGGTCCATTAATCAATCCAGCTCGCCCAACTTATCATTTACTTGGTGTGTATGCCCCTGAATTAGTAAAAACCTATGCAGAAACTGCTGTCGCATTAGGTCATCAACATACTTTTGTGGTTCATGGTGCAGGTCTAGATGAAGTCGCTGTACACGGTGAAACCCAAGTGGCAGAAATTAAAAACGGCAAAATTGACTACTTCACCTTAACACCAGAAGATTTTGGTTTAAAAACACAATCTTTAGAAAGTTTACATGGTGGCGAACCACAAGAAAATGCCCAATATCTGACCGCACTTTTACAAGGCAAAGGTAAAGCGGAACACGCTAATGCGGTAGCGGCAAATGTGGCATTATTGTTGAAATTATTTGGTCATGATGACTTAAAACAAAATGTTCAACATGTGTTGGCTCATCTTGCATCAGGCAAAGCGTTTGAGACATTACAACATTTGACTAAATATTAAGATAAAGGCTGATTTGATAAGCCACAATAAGAAGAAAGATTATGATCACGCAAGATTTCACTAAACCAATTGACTCTGCTACGGTACTGCAAAAAATCGTCTTAGACAAAGCACAATGGGTTAAAACAAAGGAAGCTGAATTTCCGCTTTCACAATTTAAAGAAAATATTCAAAAATCTGACCGCTCTTTTTATGATGCGTTGGCTAAAGGCACCCATCAAAAGCCTGCTTATATTTTGGAATGTAAGAAAGCGTCCCCTTCTAAAGGATTAATTCGTAATGAATTTAATTTAGATGAAATCGCCAATGTGTATAAACATTATGCATCAGCTGTTTCTGTACTAACGGATGAGAAATACTTCCAAGGTAAATTTGAATATTTGCCTCAAGTACGTGACGTTGTCTCACAACCTGTATTATGCAAAGATTTTATGATCAGTGAATATCAGGTTTATCTCGCACGCTACTATCAAGCTGATGCTATTTTATTGATGCTTTCGGTAGTAAATGATGAAACCTATCGCGTACTAGCTGATCTGGCGCATTCTCTTGGCATGGGTGTATTGACGGAAACCA
Organism: uncultured Haemophilus sp.; assembly: GCA_934276625.1. Lineage (GTDB taxonomy): Bacteria > Pseudomonadota > Gammaproteobacteria > Enterobacterales > Pasteurellaceae > Haemophilus_D. The sequence goes on along the minus strand of CAKQTN010000080.1, from coordinate 361 downwards.
GCAACGAAGAAGAGTTTGAACGTGCCCTTGCATTAGGTGCAAAAATTATCGGTGTTAACAATCGTAATCTTCACGATCTCACTGTTGATTTAAACCGCGTGGTAGAACTTACACAAAAATATGCCGATCGTATCCCCGCTGATGCACGTATTATCAGCGAATCGGGTATTTATAATCACAGCCAAATTCGTGATTTGCAAAAAGTGGCACATGGCTTTTTAATCGGCAGCAGCCTAATGGGCAGTGCAGATTTAAATAATGCTGTGCGTGAAGTGATTTTTGGCGAAAATAAAGTATGCGGTTTAACTCGCACGCAAGATGTCAAAGAGGTTTACGCAAACGGGGCATTATACGGCGGCTT